>QXZO01000077.1 GCA_009886305.1 Betaproteobacteria bacterium | reverse complement strand
TTTCCACCGGCGGATTTTGAATCCGCTGCGTCTACCAATTCCGCCATCCCGGCATTAGCGGCGATTATCCCTGAAGTTGAAGCTGCCATCAAGGTTAGCCTTGACTCTGTTTAAATTAAACGGATTAATTAGAATGGAGGATTAATCGGCGCTACAATGCCTCCATGTTTATTTCGGACTTCAATTTTGATTTACCTGATGAGTTGATTGCTCAGGAACCTCTTGCGACCCGCAGTCACAGTCGACTGCTGGTCTCTACTGGTGAGAATGATATTTTTTCTGATCGTCAATTTTCAGATATTCTTGATTTGCTATCAGAAGATGACCTGTTAGTTTTTAATGACACTCGTGTTGTGAAGGCTAGATTAAGAGGCACCAAAGACACAGGGGGTGAGGTCGAGGTTATGATCGACCAAATATTGACTCCTGTTCGATTCAAGTGCCTCATTCGTGCTAGTAGGCGACCTAAAGTGGGACAGGAGATCAAGATTTCTGAAGAGGTCACATTTACGGTTATTACATTTGACGATGGCGTATTCGAGATGAATTCCACGATGGATATCTATGAGTGTTTGAATCGCTACGGCGACACACCACTCCCACCTTATATACGTCGTCAACCAGTGGATACAGATGCAGATCGGTACCAGACTATTTATGCCAAGAATCCAGGGGCTGTAGCAGCACCCACGGCAGGCTTACATTTTGATGGCGATATTTTTGAAAAAATTAAACAGAAGAACATTAAGATCGCCTACCTCACGTTACATGTGGGTGTTGGTACTTTTAAGCCAGTTACTGTTGAAAACGTTCTAGACCATGCTATGCATTTTGAACGTTATTATTTTCCGCGGGCGACAGCAGACCTAATCTCAAAAACTAAGGCAAGAGGAAGGCGAGTTTGTGCGGTTGGCACAACGAGTCTTCGCGTTTTAGAAAGTATTTATAGCGAAGATGAAGTGAGAATAGGAGATGGTTCGACCAGCCTATTTATTACTCCAGGCTTCAGTTTCAGTGTCGTGGATTGTTTGATTACTAATTTCCATTTGCCGAAATCAACATTGTTTATGTTGGTATCCGCGTTTATGGGGACTGATAAAATGAAACGCGCATATCAACATGCGATCGAACAGAAATATAGATTTTTCAGTTATGGCGACGCAATGTTTTTAGCTAAATAGCCATATGTTTTGTGTAACAACTGAGGCGATTAGATGGGTTTAGAATTTAGCGTTTTGGCGACTGCTGGACAAGCCAGACGTGGAAGATTACAGCTTGCCCACGGCTCAATAGAGACGCCTGCGTTTATGCCAGTGGGAACATATGGTGCTGTTAAGGGAATGCGGCCTCATCAAGTTGAAGAGACTGGCGCCGATGTCATACTCGGTAATACTTTCCATTTGTGGCTTAGGCCCGGTTTAGATGTTATTCAAGCCCATGGGGGACTGCACCGCTTTATTAGTTGGAATAAGCCAATCTTGACGGACTCCGGTGGCTTCCAAGTGTTCAGTCTTGGAGATATTCGAAAGATTTCGGAGGAAGGAGTGTCATTTCGATCGCCTGTTGATGGAGCGAAATGTTTCCTTACGCCTGAGGAGTCTATGAGGATTCAGGGTATCTTAAATTCAGATATTGTCATGGCTTTTGATGAATGCACGCCTCATCCAGCAACGCATTTAGAGGCTCAAAGTTCGATGCGTCTAAGTATGCGGTGGGCGCAGCGTAGTCAAGAAGCTCATCAAGGTAATCCTAATGCTCTGTTTGGAATTATTCAGGGCGGTATGTATGAGGATCTTCGAGAGGAAAGTATCGAAAAATTAGTTTTACTTAACTTCGATGGCTACGCGATTGGGGGGTTATCAGTGGGTGAACCCAAAGAAGATATGCATAGGATTATGTCGTTCGTCACGCCAAAAATGCCTAAAGATAAGCCTAGATACTTGATGGGAGTAGGAACGCCGGTCGATTTGGTTCAAGCAGTACTTTCAGGGGTCGATATGTTTGATTGTGTGCTTCCTACCAGAAACGCCAGAAATGGCTGGTTATACACGTCGACTGGTGTCGTTAAATTAAGAAATGCTAAATATCGCTTTGATGAGGGACCTTTGGACGAAAACTGCTCATGTTATACCTGTAAAAATTTTTCAAAGTCCTATTTACACCATTTACAGCGAATTGATGAGATGCTTGGTGCTCATTTGAATACGGTTCATAATTTACATTTTTATCAGAGTCTTATGAAAGGTTTACGCTCAGCTATCGAGTCTGATCAGATTGATGCTTACGTGGCGGACTTAGCTTTTTTAGAGAGCTAAAGTCTAAAGGCGCCACTAATAGTCTTTGCTGCTGTTAAAATAGTGAAATAATTTAGATTCGAGATTTCTTAGATTAAACTTTAATCGATGTCATCATTTGGAATTAAGGAGAGATAGTATGTTTGTATCAGCAGCATTTGCCCAAACAGCGGGTGGGGCATCGGGTGGGATGGATATTATGGGGATGTTACCGTTAGTTTTATTGTTTGTTCTTTTGTATTTTTTAATGATTCGACCGCAAGCTAAAAAGCAAAAAGAGCATAAAACCATGTTAGGGGCTCTTCAAAAGGGCGATGAGGTCGTTGCTGGCGGTGGTGTTTTGGGTAAAGTGATTCATGTTGGTGACCAGTTTGTCACAATAGAAATTTCTTCAGGCACAGAAGTTCTTGTTCAAAAGCCAGCAGTACAGACCGTACTTCCAAAAGGCACCTTAAAGTCAGCATCGACCTAGGTTCTGCTTACCGAGTTCGATAAGCAAAAGCTCAATAAATACGAAAATATCAGAATTATGAACAGATATCCACTTTGGAAGTACCTTATCATTGTCGGCGCAGTGATTGCTGGCGTGGTTTATACGATTCCGAATTTCTTTGGAGAATCGCCAGCGATTCAAGTCTCACCGCTCCGCGCTGGTGCGAAGGTAGATTTAGAATTACTGAAGAAAATCGATGATCTCCTAATTAGCGAGCGCATTAGCGTTCAAGCATCTTATTTAGATAAGAACGGTGTAAAAGTTCGATTTGTAGATACCGATACGCAGTTGAAAGCAAAAGATTCGGTTCAAAATGGTCTTGGGAATGAATATGTTGTGGCATTAAATTTGTTGCCTAATTCGCCGGATTGGTTAACTTCTTTAAATGCGCTGCCCATGTATCTTGGCTTAGATCTTAGGGGCGGCGTTCATTTCCTACTTCAAGTGGACATGCCTTCGGCTCTGCAAAAGGCACGAGAAAGTTATTTACAGGATCTACGACAGGTCATGAGATCTGAAAATATCCGATATTCAAAGATAACAGCTGGTAAGACTACAATTGATATTGAGTTTAGAGACGAGTCACTTAGAGATCAGGCCGCGATAACTCTCGAAATTGAGGCTTCTGACTTAGACTATGTAACAGATGAGCGAGGTGCGGTAGCTCTCATTTCAGCTCAGGTCAAGCCGGAGGTTGAAAAACGAATTCAAGAATTTGCACTCCAACAAAATATAACGACATTAAGAAATCGGGTGAATGAACTTGGTGTTGCGGAACCGATTGTTCAGCAGTCTGGTACAGATCGCGTGGTTGTTCAGCTTCCGGGTGTGCAAGATACAGCGAAAGCCAAAGACATTTTGGGAAGAACAGCAACGCTTGAAGTCCGCCTTGTAGATGAGGACAAGATGGACCCAGCAAGCTTGCAGGCGGCGCAAGAGGGTCGTATTCCCTCAGGTGACGATCTAATCTTTGACCGGGAAGGGACGCCATATTTATTGAAGAAAGAAGTAATTCTGACGGGCGACCGGATTTCTGATGCACAACCAGGTTTTGATAATACAACATCAGAACCGGCTGTTCATTTGAGTTTAGACGGCAGAGGCTCTTCTATTTTTCAAATGACTACAAGGGAAAATATTGGTCGTAGAATTGCTATGGTGCTGGTTGATAAGGGCAGTAGTGAGGTTGTGACGGCACCCGTGGTGCGCGCAGAAATCCCAGGTGGGCGCGTTCAAATTAGCGGAAGTATGACAACCACCGAGGCGCACGATACAGCTCTCTTATTAAGAGCTGGAGCCTTGGCAGCACCCATGGAAATTATTGAGGAACGAACGGTAGGTCCTAGTCTTGGTGCTGACAACATCGAACGAGGCTTTAAGTCAACATGGATCGGTTTTGCTGCGTTGGCTCTATTTATTGCAGTTTACTACTCCTTGTTTGGTGTCATTTCTGTGTTTGCATTGAGCGTTAACATGATGCTTCTGGCTGCTTTGTTATCCATGTTGCAGGCCACGTTAACGTTGCCTGGCATTGCTGCGGTAGCACTAACGCTGGGGATGGCAATTGATGCAAATGTGCTGATCAATGAGCGAATACGTGAGGAAATACGCAACGGCACTACACCGCAGGCCGCTATTGCGGCTGGATATGAGCGGGCATGGGGAACCATTTTGGATTCCAATATCACGACGCTTATTGCTGGTATAGCGTTGTTCTTTTTTGGTACTGGTCCTATTCGTGGTTTCGCTGTCGTTCATTGTATTGGCATACTTACGTCGATGTTTAGTGCCGTTTTCGTATCTCGAGGCGTAGTTAATTTTATCTACGGACGTAAGAAACGAATCGGGAGGCTAGCAATTGGAGATTCCGATTGGTACAAGGAATCCAAATAGTTTAAGACCGACAAACTAATGTGAATTAGGGAAAGTTGTTATGGAGTTTTTTAAAATACGTAAAGATATTCCGTTTATGCGCCATGCCGTGGTGTTCAATGTAATGTCTATCGTGATGTTTTCGCTAGCGGTTGGTGCACTTACTTTTAAAGGACTTAACCTTGGGGTTGAGTTCACGGGCGGTACCGTTATGGAGGTTGGCTATTCTCAAACTGCTGATCTTACGAAAATTCGCGATTCCTTGGAGTCAGGTGGAATGAGCGAGG
>QXZO01000076.1:1823-3579 GCA_009886305.1 Betaproteobacteria bacterium | reverse complement strand
CTCATTGGGAAAGTAGAAAGGTCCGGCTATACCTTGACGCCTCTAGACCTTCACTATTCTAAAGGAAGAATTAAACTCTCCATTGGCTTAGCCAAGGGTAAGAAACAACACGATAAGCGCGCAGTCATAAAAGAAAAAGATTGGCAGCGCGAGCAACAAAGACTGATGCGTCAAAAAACTTAGCGGCACGCTAACTATAGTCTAATCCCATCGCCTCACGAACGTCCCTCATCGTCTCTGAGGCTAACTTCCTCGCGCGATCGTTACCATCCGCAATGATATTTTTCACGAGAGCAGGATCATCGATATATTCTTGCGCACGCTCCCGAATGGGAGCAAGATTTTTATCAATTGACTCCACTAATGGTTGCTTACATTCAATACAACCAATACCTGCTGACTTACATCCCTCTTGAACCCAACCTTTAGTATTTTCCTCAGAGTAAATACAGTGTAACTGCCAAACAGGACATTTATCAGGATCACCAGGGTCAGTTCTTCTTACCCGGGCTGGATCTGTTGGCATTGTTCGTATTTTTTTCTCAATTGATGTCACATCCTCTCTCAATGAAATCGTATTGTTATATGATTTGGACATTTTTTGACCATCCAAGCCAGGCATTTTAGAGGCCGCCGTCAGCAAAGCCTGGGGTTCGGACAAAATCATCTTCCCGCCTCCTTCCAGGTAACCGAAAAGTCGTTCACGATCGCCTAAAGACAGGTTCGCAGCTTCCTCCAATAAAGCTCGAGCCGAATCTAGCGCCGAATCATCACCTTGTTCTTGGAATCTATTCTTAAGTTCTCGATATAACTTTGCACGTTTACCACCAAGCTGCTTTACAGCACGCTCCGCTTTTTCCTCAAACCCAGGCTCTTTTCCATAAATATGGTTAAAGCGCCTCGCTATTTCCCGGGTAAATTCGATATGAGCAACCTGATCCTCACCTACCGGAACTAGATTTGCACGGTAAATCAATATGTCCGCGCTTTGAAGCAGCGGATAGCCTAAGAATCCATAAGTAGATAAATCTTTTTCTGATAACTTCTCCTGCTGATCCTTATACGTAGGAACTCGCTCTAGCCATCCTAGGGGAGTCATCATAGACATCAGCAGATGAAGCTCGGCATGCTCAGGCACTTTCGACTGAATAAACAGAGTAGCTTGTGAGGGATCAACGCCGGCAGCTAGCCAATCGATTAGCATATCCCAAACGTTATTTTCAATAACTTCTGGGGAGTCGTAATGAGTCGTCAACGCATGCCAATCAGCCACAAAAAACAAGCACTGATGCTGATGCTGCAATTTCAGCCAATTTTCCAAAACACCATTGTAGTGACCTAGGTGCAGAGCACCGGTTGGTCGCATCCCCGACAAAACTCGGTCATCGAACATTAATTATTCCTCTAGATACCAAAGACAAAAGACAAAATTCCAATAATTGATCCCAATATTGGATACATGAAAGAGCTGAGTACCCCCGATGCCATTAACAACATAATGATCAGTAGACCATAGGGCTCGAGCTTCGCTAAATTGTATGCTAAGGCATGCGGCAACGCGCTGATGGCGATCCGGCCGCCGTCAAGCGGCGGCACAGGGATTAAATTTAACACCATTAACACCAAGTTGATTAAAATTCCACCCTTAGACATTTCAAGTAAGGGGGAACTAAAGTAGTGTTCCGGCGAAATCAAAGTCACCTTGAACAGTAAGGCCCATCCAATCGCCATAACTAAATTAGCCCCAGGGCCTGCC
>QXZO01000076.1:0-1813 GCA_009886305.1 Betaproteobacteria bacterium | reverse complement strand
GTAAAATTTACAGGCACAGGCTTGGCCCATCCGAAAGCAATTTTTCCTCCAGTCGCCAGTAACAAAACTGCAGGAACAATCAACGTACCGACAAGGTCAATGTGCTTAAGAGGATTTAATGTGATGCGCCCCTCCTGATAAGCGGTCATGTCCCCCAACCTCTTTGCAGCATAACCATGTGCAGCCTCATGCAGTGTAATCGCCAATACCGCGGGAATCGCATAAAGACTCAACAATTGAATCCAATAACCTATGTCCACTTAAACCCCTCAGATAATGTCTGTTGTGACATTATTCATAAAATACGATTATAGTTGATTTCAAATAACTACCACTCTCTATATGGCTATGCTTCCCGACGCTCATCGAAGTGCCATCTTCGGCAACAATATCGTTTCCACATCCCAACCGCTAGCCGCTCAGGCAGGATTAGCCATGATGCAACGGGGTGGAAACGCGGTGGACGCAGCAGTTGCTTCAGCCATCACGCTAACTGTTGTTGAACCCACTATGAACGGCATCGGTTCAGATGCTTTTTGCCTTATATGGGATGGACAAAAAATTCATGGATTAAATGCTGCCGGCAGATATCCAAAGAACTGGGTATATCAAGATTTTAACCAATACAAGAGTATGCCAGAATTAGGATGGGAATCCGTTAGCGTACCGGGTGCGGTCTCCTCCTGGGTAGCACTTTCACGTCGCTTTGGTCGTCTTAAATTTGAAGATTTATTCGAACCAGCTATACGTTATGCGAAAGACGGATTCTCAGTATCACCTATCATTGCTGATCAATGGAGACGGCAAATTTCCCGCTTCGAAAAATACAATGAATTTCAACGAATCTTCACACTCAACAGTAAGACCCCTGAACCTGGGGAACATTTTCGACTACCTGATCATGCCGAATCTCTTGAACAAATAGCGAAAACGCATGGAGAAGCTTTTTACCGAGGAGAATTGGCGCAACGTATGGTTAATGACTCCCTCAAAAATGGAGGCAAATTAAGTCTCAACGATCTGAATAGCCATACACCTTCGTGGACGAATTCAATCACCACCGAATACAAGGGTTTCGAATTACATGAAATTCCGCCAAGCGGACAAGGCATAGCGGTTTTAATCGCAAACGGCATTCTCAACGAACTCGAAAACATCGTACAGCAATCAAACGAGCTAATTAAAATCCACTTAGAAATTGAATCTATGAAACTTGCACTCGATGTGGTCTACTCTGAGGTGGGTGACCCTTCCTATATGCGCAAAACGATTGATGAACTTTTATCTGATACCTTTCTTCGTTATCTCTCGAGGAAAATATCGGTTGATAAAGCATCTTACCTCCCGGTAAGACAAACTGCTCAGTCCGATACGGTTTACTTAACCAGTGCGGATTCGGACGGCATGATGGTTTCATTCATACAATCAAATTACATGGGTTTTGGGTCCGGCATCGTCGTTCCGAACACTGGTATCAGTCTACAAAATCGAGCGGCTGGCTTCTCTCTTCAAAAGGACCACCCCAACTGCGTCGAAGGTGGAAAGTTTCCATTCCATACGATCATTCCGGGGTTCATTACAAAAAATGGAAACCCCATTTCAAGTTTCGGAGTAATGGGGGGTGATATGCAGGCACAAGGTCATCTCCAGGTTTTTCGTCAACTCGCAAAACAAAAGATGAATCCTCAAGAAATTGTTAACGCACCCCGTTGGAAAGTTAATAAAGATGGAACACTCCTTGTTGAGAATACCTTTGGACAAGATGTTATAAATGCGCTGAAATTACTTGGACACAAGGTTTCAAAGACTCCAT
>QXZO01000075.1 GCA_009886305.1 Betaproteobacteria bacterium | reverse complement strand
AGACGCAGTTACCGGCGGCATGCACGTAGGGGGTGCTTTATGGGGCAGAGCGAACGATAGCTTTGGAGTGGCACTTGGTTCGATGAAAATAAACCAGGGTGACAGTGAGAGTTTTTCGGAAATCTACTACAAACTAAAATTGACTCCAAATTTTTCGATTACCCCATCTTTCCAAGCAATAGAAATGATAGATCAGAAAAATATCGAAATATTTTCAGTGAGAATTCAAATGGCACTGTGATTTGTGGCTTATGTCGGGTTTCTGTTTCACCGACGCATATTCATTAAACACAGTTGGGTCTTTCACTTATAGATGAGTTATCCTGATTTATAGATTACGTATAAATTTATGAGATGAAAGCTAATCACACCTATTCCGAAGATGATATTGGATTCAATGTTCCGGCGCTACCGGGCATGAGAGCCGACGACATCCAGACCCCATGTCTGATCATTGACCTCGATCAATTTGAGTTTAATCTGCAGAAAATGGTCAAGGAGCTGAAGTCCTATAACGTAACCCTTAGGCCTCATGCAAAGATGCATAAATCCGTTGATGTTGCGCTCAAGCAGCTTGCCCTTGAGGGTACGAAAGGGATCTGCTGTCAAAAAGTATCGGAAGCCGAGGTGTTCTCTAGGGCGGGAATATCCGATATTTTGATTACGAATCAAGTTTGTGATGAGCTGAAGATATCACGACTGTCTGGTATCGCAGCGTCCGGTTGTCGGGTAACCGTTTGTATCGATAATTTGAGTAATATTAGCGCCCTGGCGGAGGGGGCCAGCAAAAAAAATACGCAAATTCATTGTCTCGTCGAACTCGATTGCGGAGCAGGGAGATGCGGGGTTGCGGGGCCCGAAGAGCTATTAGAACTTGCTAAGGCCATTGATGCGACTGACAGTTTGATTTTTGACGGACTACAGGCTTACCAAGGCGGGATTCAGCATGAAAAGAGCTATGAGCAGCGCGACGAAGTCATGCAGGGAGTGATCGAGCAGGTTAAAGCATGTTTGGTCAGCTTAGAGACGGCCGGTATCAGTTGCCGTGTTGTGAGCGGTGGCGGTACAGGCACCTTTTTAATAGAGGCCGCATCTGGGGTCTATACAGAGCTTCAGTGCGGGTCTTACGCTTTTATGGACGCTGATTATGGTCGGGTCAAAAATAAAGTGGGACAAAGACTGGACAGAGCGGAGTGGAAAAATGCTCTATTCTTGCTCACAAGTATAATGAGTACTGCCAGAGATGGGCGAGCTGTTTGCGACGCTGGTTTAAAAGTGCAGTCTGTGGATAGTGGTCTTCCGATTATTTTTGGTTATGATGACGTTACGTACATCAATTGCTCTGATGAGCATGGTGTTATTCAGGACTTAAAAAACAAGTTAGAAATCAATGAGAAGTTGCGGCTAATTCCAGGACACTGTGATCCAACCTGCAATTTGCATGATTGGTATGTTTGCGTTCGTGGTGGGAAAGTCGAGCATATTTGGCCGGTGTCGGCTAGGGGAAAGGCCTGGTAGATTGAGGTCAAAGGTTATGTTGATACCTTGCTCAAGAGATGTCTCGAGAGGTTAGATTCAAGATTTTAGGAGGTAGGGTGATACGGTTATTAATTTCGGTATTGTTATTTTGTTATGCCAGTGTTAGTACTGCGAACGCAGACATCGAAAGCTATAAGGAAAGTTGTGAAGGTGGGGATGTTTTTAGTTGCGGATTATTAGGCTCAATGTATCAATGGGGTGATGGAGTTGGGCACGATGCGCTCCAGGCCGTTAGTTTCTATGAGAAGGGTTGTTATGGAGGCGGTGGCTACAGCTGTTTAATGTTAGGTGGTATGTACGGAGAGGGTTTGGGAGTTCAGCCTAACACCAATAAAGCATTGAAATTTCTGGATATCGCATGTGAGTTAAAGATTGAAAGTGGCTGTCTCAAATCTAAGCAATTGAGAGATTAAGCTTCATGAGATGACCTTTCCCGCAGAATTAGATATTGAATTGGCATCTATCGATGACTGTGACTCCATTGCCAGACTTCACGCCAAAAGTTGGAAAGATGCTTATCGTGGAATGTTGACCGATCATTACCTCGACTTCGAGGTTGATGATGATCGAATAATGATTTGGCGAGATCGCTTTGCCAAGCCGAAATATAATCAACGGGTCATTTGTTGTCGAAGAGGGCGGGACATTGTTGCTTTTGCGTGTGCCTTTTTCTGTGATGACGATGAATACGGGACATTTATCGATAACCTTCACGTTTTAACTGAATTTAGAAGTCGGGGAGTAGGTGCGGCCCTGGTGCGTGAGGTTATTAAGGCAAGTGTTGAGACATATTCCGAGTCACGGGTGTTCTTATGGGTTTTGGCGAGCAATCAGGCAGCGATTAATTTTTATGAGCGAATTGGTGGGCAGCGTGTTGAAGAAGCTTTCTGGACGCCTCCTGACGGTGGCAATTATCTAAAGTACCGGTACGCGTGGACTGAATTATAAAATGGAAATAACTAAATGAGTCAAAAAATGAGTTTTGAGGACGTTGTAAAAAGTCGACAGAGTGTGAGGGGATACAAAGTTGATCCAGTGCCTCGTAAGCTAATTGAGGAAATCATAGATGTCGCAAGACGAGCGCCTTCTTCAATGAATACGCAACCTTGGCATGTGCATGTCGTCTCGGGTGCTGCTCTTGACGAAGTGCGGATGCGAAATATGGAGGAGATGGCTGCTGGGGCAGAGCCCAAGCGAGATATTAATAGCCACGGAGAATACGAAGGTGTGCATCGATTCCGTCAAATTGCAATTGCGAAGAAGTTATTCGCCGCTATGGGGATCGCTCGAGATGATAAAGAAAAGCGCCAAGATTGGGTAATGCGAGGATTTCGTCAATTTGATGCGCCTGTCTCGATGGTGCTCACGTACGACCGTGATCTCGATCCTGGTGCTGTTGTCCATTTCGATTTGGGCGCACTTTGTTACGGCATCGTTCTAGCCGCTTGGGATAGAGGTCTCGGAACGGTGATTAACGGACAAGGGATCATGCGGTCAGATATCGTTAGGGAAGTCGCGCAAATACCAGATAACGAAGTCATTATGACCTGTGTCGCGATGGGCTATCCTGATGATTCATTTGCCGCCAACACAGTGCGGGCAGATCGGGAGGAAAGTGAAAGTTTTGTGCGCTTCGTAGGCTTTTGACGGCCAGACACTCGAGCGACTTTCGACACTCGAGTATCCAGGTATTCGTAAGGTTATAAAATATAGTATTAGCTACTGAATCGTGATACTTACTGGGTGTCTGCTCCCTATCACGGGTTTATGTTGAACGAGTTTGCTTAACGTCATGCCCTGGTAGTCGTAGATTACGTGATACCCAGTATTGATGGTTTCCGTTCGGGTGGCTGTGCTGCATCGTTGTTGGGTTTCGTGACCGATGATTTCTTGTTGTTTGGTGTCTTGATTATCGCCAACTTTTGCCCCAATTACGGCGCCGGTCACAGT
>QXZO01000074.1 GCA_009886305.1 Betaproteobacteria bacterium | reverse complement strand
CATTATTCCTGTCATTGCTCCATGACGCTCAGGGGAACACCAAACCATTGCTTCACTCCAATTTACCATTTGCCGAAGTTCTTGAACTTTCTCGTGCGTGTCTTTTGCATCATCTGGCAGCGGTAAACCGCTTGGGTTAAAAATTTTTATCTCCGCACCAAATTTTTCTAATACTCTTGATGCCTCCTCAGTCATTAATCGGCTAAAAGACTTTTGCCTTAGTGAGCCATAAAGCAAAAGTACTCTCGGTGAGTGACTTACCCTTTTCTGATTCAGGAGGAGCTTTTGGTCAATGTGCCTGAAAGCACTTTCATCTAATTGAGATGTTTTTGTCATCATATCTTCCGCAAAAAATAAACCGCACAGACACTGCTCAAGGTTAAAGGAAGAGAGAATGCCTTTGAGCGACCCTCTTTTTCTTGGGAGGGACAAAATGCCCCTAAGAATCTTTTCTAAAAAAAACTTAACATTTCTGAAATAATTTTGAAACGTTCGAGCCTAAAACTATTTCTCTCAAAGAAGGGCTAATAATAAAAATGGGTTCAATACAACTTCAGAACATTGTCAAATCGTTTGGCGAGACAAAAGTTTTGAGAAATGTCTCTCTTGAAATTCACGATGGCGAATTTACCGCATTAGTAGGGCCTTCAGGTTGTGGAAAATCCACACTACTTAGGGTTTTGGCGGGGCTCGAAGATCTTGATGACGGAAGTGTTAGCATAGACAATATAGATGTTTCTATGTCTCGCGCTTCTGATCGTAATCTCTCCATGGTTTTTCAGTCCTATGCACTTTACCCACATCTTACAGTAGGTGAGAACATTGCTGTTCCCCTCCGCATGAGGGAGTTGAATTCAACCCAACGGCTGCCCCTTCTTGGCAGCTTACTTACCCCCACTGCGATTAAAAAGAATGTTTCTGATAAAATCGCTGCGGCTGCCAAAATGCTTGAAATTGACCATCTGCTCGAGCGAAAACCAGGTCAGCTTTCAGGGGGACAACGTCAGCGTGTTGCGCTTGGTCGCGCGCTAGTTCGTAAGCCCAAAGCTTTTCTTCTAGATGAACCACTCTCAAATCTTGACGCCAAATTAAGGGTTCAAACACGCTCAGAAATAACGCAATTACATCGGCAACTAAAGTCAACTTTCGTCTATGTCACTCATGATCAAGTTGAGGCCATGACCATGGCTGATCGTATCGCAGTTATGGTAGACGGTGAAATTCTGCAATACGACACACCAGAAAACATTTACAACAAACCCTCATCCATAGATGTGGCCGAATTCATAGGCTCTCCCAAGATTAACATTTTTCCAGCTGAACTTATAAACCCTGATCATGATTCCAAACTTAAGCTTGGTGTAAGGCCAGAACATATTAAACACAATGACGGGACATATAGGTTTGAGGTGAGTATTTGTCACCTTGAAAACCTAGGGCCAGAAATCCAAGTCCAGTTCAAGCTGCCAAACTCCGACGCTCAGTTTCACTCAAGATTTGATCCCAAATATCTAGGACAGCTTCCTATTGGCAGCAAAGCACAGCTCGGGTTTGACGAAGTCGATTGCCATATTTTTGATGACAAAGGTCGCCGCCTTGAACCGTCTAAAACTAAACAATTCTTTGAAAAGCTAAATCAAGCGGCATGATCTTAAACACAAACCAAAAACGTCAAACAAGCTCAGCGTGGATGATGTTATCCCCGGCAATTTTGCTGATGGTGGTAATTCTGATACTGCCAATCCTGGTCGCATTTGGCCTGTCTTTCACGGATTACGGACTTGGGAATATGGGGGTTGATTTTGTCGGAACGGAAAACTACGAACGTCTTTTTACCCGTTCCACCTTTAAAAAGATGTTTACTGCAACAGCGATGTACGTAATCGTTGTGGTTCCTTTTTCTGTGGGCCTTGGGTTAGGTGCTGCACTATTGATCCAATCTGTCCAGCGCGGCAAGGATTTTTACAAGACGATCTATTTTCTCCCAGTAATGGCGTCGCTTTTAGCAATGGCTATTGTTTGGGAATTTATGTTGCATCCAACCATTGGCGTAATAAACGACACTCTTCAATATGGCTGTGACAGCCCCTTTGTTTATGGTTTTCTTAGTGGATCTTGGTACGGATCAGACCCGCAATTGTCTTGGTATGGTAATGGATGCCTCAACGGCTTTCCACTTTGGTTGGGTGATCGTGATTATGCTCTCTGGACAATTTGTTTCATTGGTATTTGGCAATCTTTTGGTTTCAATATGGTCCTATACTTAGCTGGACTGACATCAATCTCGAAAGATTTATACCACGCAGCCGAGATTGATGGAGCATCAAGCGCATGGGAACGTTTCCGGCTAGTTACCTGGCCAATGCTGGGCCCAACAACAGTCTTCGTAATCACCATTACAATAATCCGGTCCTTTCAAGTATTTGATACCGTTGAAGCTATTTTTCCTGACAGTGGAGGGCCCGGCAAAAGTGCCTACGTGATGATGTTTGCAATTTATGAGAAGGGCATAAAACAAAATCTTCTTGGCACGGGAGCGGCTATCACCGTGATCTTCCTTTTGTTTGTGGTTGTTATAACACTAATTCAACGCTGGTTGTTTGACCGGAGAACGCATTACTCATGAAAGCTTTTGTTTCCCTCTCTTCATCAATCAAGCATGCAACCCTTATTTTTGGGGCGATGATCGTGCTGGTGCCTTTCTATATGATGGTTAGCTATTCTTTAAAAAGCCCAAGTGAGATTGAACGTAATACTGGCGGTTTTTTTGGCTCTCAAGAACTGATGGTTGATGAACGTTGCGTTAAACTTCAAGACCCAAACAAGGATGAGGTGACAGCCCTTAGGACCCGTTTTCCTGGACTTAGCGACGATGGCGTGCGTCGAGCTTTTATGGCTGAAGTGGAAAAGGGTTGCTCCATGACACCTGCGGCTTTCAACTATAGCAAAGCATTTTCCCAAGCCCCATTGCTACGTTACCTGCTGAACGGAGTAATCGTTACGGTTTCTATCTTTTTGATCCAAATCGTCGTGGCTTTACCAGCTGCTTATGCATTATCTAAATTACGATTCTGGGGTCGAGAAATAGTTTTTAGCATAGTCATAATAGGGTTGTTAATTCCGGTTCATGCAATCGCGCTACCACTATATATCATGCTGGCGAAAGTCAGTTTGATTAACACATACGCTGCCCTCATAGTGCCTTGGACAATTTCAGTCTTTGGCATTTTTCTCATGAGACAATTTTTCATGACTGTGCCTGATGACCTCATCGATGCTGCCCGCATGGACGGTATGTCCGAATACGCTATCGTCTGGAGGGTGATGTTGCCGACTGCAATCCCTGCCTTGCTTGCCTTTGCTATTTTCTCAGTTGTCGCGCATTGGAATGACTATTTCTGGCCACGAATTGTAATCACCGGAGATCGCAGCCTATTTACACCGCCTCTTGGATTAAGAGAATTTAAGGGTGATGCAGACGGGAGCTTCTACGGGCCAATGATGGCCACTGCTACAGTAATCGTCACGCCGTTAATCGTGGCCTTCCTGCTGGCACAAAAACGATTTATTGAGGGGATCACATTGACCGGAATGAAATGCTCCCAGAGAAATCCTACCGCATGGTGCGGTGGACTAGCGAGCTCCCCAAACAAGTGCAATTGCTTGGGAAGCTCTTCACAGCGATGGAGTAGACTTATGAAAAAGACCCTCATTTCAGCTGCGATTCTTATGTTAACTAGTGTGTCGTCCGCCTCTGCGGATAATCACAAAGTTGTTGTAGAGTTCGGTTATCCTTACCCTCATCTATTCGATGTTACCTATGAGGCTATGATGCCAGCCTTCAAGGAAAAACATCCGGAAATTGAAATTAAATTTCGCGCGACTTACGAAAGCTATGAAGACGGAACTAATACTATCCTCCGCGAGTCAACATCTGATAATTTGCCTGATGTGACCATGCAGGGTCTTAACCGTCAAGCTATTCTGGTTGAAAAAGGAATCGCTCAATCACTTGAACCCTACATAGCTAAAGAGGCGAATTTTGAGAAGGATGGCTACCATCAGGCAATGCTAAACCTATCAAAATTTGATGGCAACGTATATGGCCTTCCCTTTTCTATATCGCTACCAGTTGGATACTACAACATGGATATACTTGAAAAGGGAGGCATCAATTCCCTTCCTACCAATTGGGATGAAGTTATCCAAGCCTGCAAAGTAATGAAATCCAATGGTATAAAAAATCCAATATTCTGGGGCTGGAATATCACAGGAAACTGGTTCATGCAGGCCATGCTCTGGTCGCAGGACAAAGCTATTGTTGAGAGCAATAAAATACACCTCGATAGTAAGGAAGCAACGGTTGCGCTAGAGACAATGAACCGTATTTTCCGAGACTGTG
>QXZO01000073.1 GCA_009886305.1 Betaproteobacteria bacterium | reverse complement strand
GCCTGAGGTTTTAAGATTTCAGGCGCAAGTTTGATTGCTAATTCACTAACTGTGCCGGCATGGCTCAAGGTTTCGCTTACCCCACCCTCTTCTTTAGAAGCGGTCTGCGAAAACGCATAGCTCGTTGGGACTAGGCTAGAACTCATTTTAAATGCTCGCGGAGAGCGCAAACTCAATGAGCCAACAACTTTTGTATCTTTATTCAAAGCGATGTCAGAAGCCAGTAATTCATTAAAATTTTGATCAAGCGAATTCACGGTCAGCGCTTCACCGGTAATATTAGTTATTGAAATGTCTTTGCCATCTTCTTGAATTAAAACGATACGAGATCCGTCTTCAGCGACTTCTGCTGTGATCCCCGTCTGCACACTACGCTGATTAATTTTGCCGACCAACGGAGAGAGGTTAGAATTTCCAAAAATCCCCGAAATTGAAACTGGATCTGAATCCCCAGAAGCAAGGCTAAAAGAAATATCACCAGAAGAGGACGCACCGTTAGCTAGTTGTATAGAGGCGTAAGTTTTTGCTGTAGCAACAAAACCATAGGGCTCAAGTTGCACATTTATGTCATCGGCAATGGTCTTCATGTTCACGCCTGCATCAACAGAGATGTCTACATTTACCACGCCATCAGTAGTCGCAGTGGCCAAACCATTACTGCCAACCACGGCAGTTTCAAATGAAAGGGTTTGCGCAGCAGTCGAATTAAAAGTCACTCCCTGTTGGATCAAAGAGCTCGTTGATCCCGCTGTTAAAATATTTGCCGTAGAAGCAACGGTTGAATATCCTCCCGGTAGTGTGTTGCTTATAGTTGCGCCTCTATAACCTACGCCATCAATCGGGTTTAAATAATCCGCACGATATTCTGCTGACGATTTGAAACCATTACTCTCATTCAAAAGAAGGTGAGCTTCATTACTAGACAAGGGAATACCAGCAATCTGCCGCCCTTCTCGAGTGAAAACACGAAAGCTAGATGCGGCTTCGGATGCTTTGATTACTGCATCAGTCTCAGTCACAATACCGTTTGACTCAATCGTTACTTTTCCAGATGTAAATACAGAGCTTCCGGTGATTTTTAAGCCACCCTCAAAACCGGTTGAAAACAGTCCTACATCCTGAAGCCCTACCCCAGTAGCAAGTGTAGCCCCACTAGAGTTTTTTTTGGTCAATGTCACAAAACCGTTATTTAAATAATCCGCTAAATGTGCACTGTCTCTTAAAGAGTTAACAGTTTTTTCAGAAACCGCCGCTTCATAGGTATCGGAACCAATCACAAAGGTGAAACCTCTTAAATCGTCCAAGTCGTTAAAGTTAAGCGTCAAATTTGGATCTTGTCCAAAAGATGCCAAATCTAAATTTTTGATGCCCGATGGTATGTAAGCGACAGCCCCACCATTTAAAAATTCGGTATACGCAACGGAAGAAAGAGAATTATTTGTGACATCAATGATCGACGATAAATCAGGGCTATCCACTTTAATCGCTTCGCTAATCAACGTGGCTGCGCCCGAATTCGAACTGTTGGGCGTGATCACAAAATTTGAAGCGGCAGCGATTTGTCGGCCGTCTGTTAATAAAAACGATATACGGTCTGCCTCTCCACTGTTTTTTTTCAGTGTAAAACTATCGCCATCCACCGCCTGATTACCCACTCTAACAATCAAGCCATCGAGATCAATTTCAGACCTTCCTGTACCAATAATGTTATTATTAATATCAAACGCACTCCATTCTCCGGATCGTTCGTTATATCGAAAAGTCGTATCAACGACCCCATCCACAAGACCGGGTACAGTTAGAAAGCTTACATCTAAAGGGCCACTATTTTGGAAGGCTGGCTCGACGGTAAACTCTCTCGCAGTGAACATAGAGCGTCCAAATTGTCCATCAAAATCAATGCCATTTCTATGCGCAATATTAATTTCATTGACCATTCGGTCAGCAAGCCTGTCTACCTGGGAATGAGTATCCTGGATCACTGACAGCGCTGTAGACAATCCTTTCAAACCACCATCGTCCAGAACTTTAACAACCTTATTGCTGCCTAACTTATAGCTTACACCGCTGTCTTCGCTATAAATTGGTCGGATAGCTTGCGATTTTTCCCCGTCAAGAAGCAGTGGACCTGTCGCGTGCTCCCCTAAGCGTACATTCACGTCAAAGCGCGGACCGTAATTTACTGAAATTCGAACTTTTTTGGAAATTTCGGAAATCAAACGATCTCTCTCATCCATGAGTGCATTTGGAGGAGACGAACCCAAATTTGAGGATCGAAGTTTCCCATTCACTGAACCTAATGATGTGACAAGGCGATTCACTTCGCTCACTTCTTGATCAATAGTCCCTACAATCTGCGCTTCTAAATCGCGCAACACAAAGGCGGTAACATTGAACGCATTTGCCAGTCCGTTTCCTTGCTCAATCGCAGCGGCACGAGGGGCTAAATCACCGGGGCTTGCCTCAACATCCGCTAAGGTCCGAAAAAATTGTGATATTTGGGAAGATAAGTCTCCCTCACCAGGCAAGAGCGCATTTTCAAGCCGCTCCATAGTTTCCACAAAAGTTTGTGAGGACTCAAAGCGGCTTTGTGACGAATTAGTGCTAGAGGCCAAAAATACATTATAAGCCCGGCGGACCTCGCTTAAGTTTACACCAAGGCCTATTTGAGATGTGATAGACGTGAGCTCGCTCTGACTGCCCGAGACCTCCGCTAGATCGGCACTACGCTTGCGATACCCCTCAGTATTCACATTCGCGATATTCTGACCGGTTACATTTAACGCTTGCCTTTGCGCCTGAACCGCCGTTTTGCCTATGTCAAATAAGCTTGCCAACCAACTCTACCCCGTTATTTGCGTTCGA
>QXZO01000072.1 GCA_009886305.1 Betaproteobacteria bacterium | reverse complement strand
TTTTAGGTTTTCCCATTCCATTCGAGTTCGCTGGTCCGAGGTAGATGCGCAGAGTGTTGTTTTTAATCCTCACTATTTGACCTTCGCAGACATAGCTGTAACGGAGTACTACCGCGCCATTGGGATGCCTTATCCGACAGCCTTTGACGTAGCCGTGGCCGATTTGTATGCTCGGAAAACTCAAATTGAGTATCACTCGTCCGCTCGCTTCGATGACGTGCTTGATTTATATGTGCGGGTTTCTCGGTTGGGGCGTAGCAGTTTTGATTTCTATATTGAAGTCGCGCGACTAGAGGAATCGATAGCAACGATCGAAATGACGTATGTTCACGCGAATCTAGAAAGGCAAAAATCGGTCCCTTTAACAGATCAGTTTCGTGATGCGTGCGTTGCTTTTGAGAAGGTTAAGCCAGAGCAGTAATCTATATTCGATGTATAGTAGTTGACTATTGTTAAGGTTCACAAGAGTGGTCGCTAAAAAGTTAACACTCAATTTAATTTAGTTAGGAAAGAGAAATTATGGATTTTGAGTTTTCATCAAAAGTTAAAGATCTTCAAGCCCAACTGAGCGCTTTTATGGATGAGCACGTTTATCCCAATGAAACAGCTTTTCATGCCGAGGTTGAAGCGAACCGCAAGGCCGGAGATGCATGGATCCCGACGAAGCTTGTCGAGTCATTGAAGCTTAAAGCGCGTGATAAGGGGCTGTGGAATTTATGGAGACCCAAGGCGCACGGTGGTTTGATGACCAACGTTGAATATGCGCCTTTATGCGAAATTATGGGGCGGGTTGTTTGGGCCTCTGAGGTGTTTAACTGCTCCGCTCCGGATACTGGGAATATGGAGACGTTATTGCGCTACGCTTCCCCGGAATTACAAAAGACTTGGGCAGAGCCTTTGATTGAGGGCAAAATCAGATCAGCATTTTTAATGACTGAGCCGGCAGTTGCCTCCTCAGATGCCACGAATATTGAGTGTCTCATCAGGGGCGATGGTGATGACTATGTGATTAACGGGCGTAAGTGGTGGTCCTCTGGCGCTGGAGATCCAAGGTGTAAGGTACTAATCGTTATGGGCAAGACTGACCCTGACGGTGCTGATCGACATAAACAGCAGTCGATGATTGTAGTTCCAACCGATACCCCGGGGGTGAAGGTAGAAAGAGCTTTAACTGTTTTTGGTTACGACGATGCGCCGCATGGGCACATGGAAGTTTCTTTGGAGAACGTTCGCGTGCCAGCAGCAAATATTCTGCTGGGTGAAGGGCGTGGTTTTGAAATAGCGCAAGGACGTTTGGGGCCTGGGCGTATTCATCACTGTATGAGAATTATTGGGCAGGCTGAGCGTGCATTAGAATTCATGATTCAACGTTTGAACTCAAGGGTGGCGTTCGGTAAACCGGTATCTCAACAGTCAGTTTGGCATGAACGTATCGCAGAGTCTCGCATGATGATCGATCAAGCTCGGTTGCTGACATTAAAAGCCGCGCACATGATGGATACCGTTGGTAACAAGGAAGCGAAAAAAGAGATTGGAATGATTAAGGTTATCGCCCCTAATATGGCTCAAAAAATAATGGACTGGGCAATACAAGCACATGGAGGAGGTGGAGTGTGTCAAGATTTTCCATTGGCATTCATGTGGGCTTGGAATCGATCGATGCGTCTTGCGGACGGTCCTGATGAGGTCCATCGAGCTCAGGTAGCGCGGTTAGAATTAAAAAAATACATGTAAATTAAATTTTTTTAAGTTATTTGTAGAGCCCTCAACTGCCTTGAGGGCTTTTTTATGGGAACAATAATTCACATAGGTTGACGTTTAAGGTATAGAGTTTGTTGACCATTTTGTCCCTGTACCCGATAAAAGAATGGAATCTTGAGCAAAGAAGATATGTGTGTATCGTTCATTTACCAGTCATTAATTAGGTAATATTTTTTAGTTTTATGACGCGTCGCATACGTTGTAAGATATAACAATTATCAATTTATTGATGCAATGCAATATTTATGAAAAATTGTGTCGTAGTAAGGACTACCACGCCACCTTTGGTTTGTTCGCCAAGATTACTCCCTTGATGTTGAGTTAGAAAAGGGTGATACGTTTCTGAAATTTAGTGCAAATCCGGTTACTGATTGAGCGGACATCTATCTAAATGCAAATAAGAATCATTATCATTAACCCTTTAAAAACAACGGTTTCAATGCTTGTAACACATGAATTAATCATGTATTTTCACGTTGTAACTTTTTATTAGCTGTTACAACCCTAACAATCCTAAAGCTTCGAAAGGGGGAGTTTTAATATGAAAGTCAGTTTCAAAGTAAATGGTAAAAGCGAGACTGTTGAAGTCTCTGCGGATACACCGTTGCTCTGGGTTTTACGCGACACACTCGGTTACACGGGTACGAAATTTGGTTGTGGTAAAGCTCTATGCGGTGCGTGTACAGTTCATCTAAACGGTCGTGCAGTTCGTTCCTGTCAAACACAGATAGGTTCTATTGCTGGACAAGACGTGACAACCATCGAAGGTCTAGGTGGAAATCATAAAGTTCAGCGAGCATGGGAAGCTTTAGATGTTCCTCAGTGTGGATACTGTCAGCCAGGGCAAATGATGTCTGCCTCGGCCCTTTTGTCCACTAACAAAAATCCTTCAGATGAGGATATTGATGCGTTCATGTCGGGCAACCTTTGCCGATGTGGTACCTATCCTCGAATCCGCGCTGCTATCAAAGCCGCGGCGAAGATGTCCTAACGAGGGAGGAATCGAGATATGGAAAAAATTGTAAAAAATGAAGATCGTCGTGACTTCCTAAAAGTCAGTGGATCTGCTGCTGGTGGCTTAGCTTTGGCATTTTATTTGCCAACTGCACGCCAAGCGCAAGCTGCGGATGGCGGTAGCCCAAATGCTTGGGTAAAAATTGCTGCTGACAACACTGTCACTATTATGAATGCCCGCTCAGAAATGGGTCAGGACGTTTATACCTCAATGCCGATGCTTGTAGCAGAGGAGCTCGAGGTTGACATAAACGCGATTAAGGTTGAGTTTGCTCCACCGGCTGAGGTTTACATTAACTCACTACTTGGTGGTCAACTTACTGGTGGTTCGACAGCTGTCCGAGACGCATGGGAAAAGCTGCGTAAGGCAGGAGCTTCAGCTCGTATGATGTTGGTTGCAGCTGCAGCGGATGACTGGGGTGTTGATCCAAGTAAGTGTAGCGTTTCTAACGGGATGATTTCAGGTCCTGGCGGTAAGAAAGCAACTTACGGTTCGGTCGCAGCTAAAGCAGCTACGATGGAAGTTCCTAAGGAAGTACCTCTTAAGCCTGCTAGTCAGTTCAAGATTGTGGGAAGTACAAAGCAAAAACGTCTTGATACTGCAATGAAGGTTCGTGGTACTGCCGGTTTTGGTATTGATACCGTAGTTCCTGGCATGAAGTATGCCGCAGTTGTAATGCCTCCAATGATGGGTGGTAGTCTGATCTCCTATGATGATACGCGAGCAAAGAACATGCCAGGCGTTCATTCGGTGGTTCAGTACAGTCGTGGTGTTGCAGTAGTCGCAAATGACTATTGGACTGCCAAGAAGGCTGTTGCTACTCTTGATCCCCAGTGGGATGCTGGTCCAAATGCTGATCTAGATATGACTAGCCTCTGGGCGAAAATGGAAGATGCATCAAACGGTGCTGGAGCAGTTTTCCGCGAGAGTGGAAATGCTGACCAAGGTTTGGCGCAGGCAGACAAGATGATTACTGCAGAGTATCGCTTGCCTTTCCAGTCACACTCGCCATTAGAGCCACAAAATACCACTGCACACGTTACTGCTGACAAGGCTGTGATCATCACACCTACCCAATTTCAGCAATTAGTTCCTCACGTTGTCGCTGGTGCTACCGGCCTCAAGCCTGAGCAGGTTGAAGTTCAAACAACCTTCCTCGGTGGCGGTTTCGGTCGTCGTGTTGAGGTGGATTACTGTATTGATGCTGCAGAGATTTCACAAGCAGCAGGCGTTCCGGTCAAGATGGTGTGGTCTCGTGAAGACGACATGACTCATGACTCATATCGTCCAGCAGGTATCTACAAGTTCACAGCTGGTGTAGACGAGAATGGTAAGCTTCAAGCGCTTAAGTTCAAGTCAACCAGTCCTTCAATTTCTTCACGCTTGTTCCCAAGTATTGTGAAGGACGGTATCGACCCATTTGCTGTTGAGGGTATCGATAACTTCCCATACCTAGCAGATGCTGGTATGAATTTCAGTTATGTCATGCATGACACTGGAGTTCAGGTCGGTTACTGGCGTGGTGTGTCACATAACTTGAACGCTGTTGCGTTGGAGTGTTTCATTGATGAGCTAGCGAAGAATGCTGGTGCTGATCCAATTCAGTACCGAATCGATATGCTCGATATGGGCTCTACCAAGCACGCTTGGTCTGGACTTTCAGCTGGGGTTCCAGTTGGCGCCAGAATGAAGACAGTCTTGGAACAAGTTAAAAAGAAATCCAAGTTTGGTAAGAAGATGCCAGCCGGCAAGGGTCAAGGTGTTGCAGTGATGGAGGGTTACAATTCCGTTGTTGCGATCGTGGCTGAGGTAACTGTCGACTCCACAATGGATGTGGTTGTAGATAAAGTTACGGCTGTTGTTGACGGTGGTACGTTAGTTCACCCAGATCAGGCGCTAGCTCAGGTTCAAGGTTGTATCAATATGGGCCAGGGAGTTGGTTTGATCAGTGAAATTACGGTTAAAAACGGTATTGTTGAGCAGAAAAACTTTGACGGATACCGTGCCGTTCGTATCAACGAAACACCAAAAGTCATGGACGTTCATTTCGTTAAAAGCGATGGCGCTCCTGGCGGTCTTGGTGAACCAGCAACCGCGGTTATCGTTCCAGCAATTGCTAACGCAATTCATGCTGCATCCGGTAAGCGCGTGCGAACGTTCCCTGCATTTCCAGAGAACGTCGCAGCTGGCTAATGTGATGCTGTATTCGGATCCAGAGGTTGACTTCTGGATCCGAGGATATTGGAAACCCCCAGTAGTACTGGGGGTTTTTTTATAGTCTCTAGTTGTTGATAAGCCGATATGCTTATGTTCAACGATGTATAAGTTGATGAAGAAATGGATAGTGTAGATTTACAGGTACTTAAAACAAGTCTTGATTGGCGAGCAGCGGGACACGAAGTTATCTTGGGAACGATAGTTCAAACTTGGGGCTCATCACCGAGACCACCAGGTGCCATGTTAGCAATTCGTGATGATGGGCTTGTGGCAGGGTCGATTTCAGGAGGTTGCATTGAAGATGATATGATCAATCGAGTTCGAGATCAGTCGCTGGAAGTTGATAAGCCCTCTGTAGTTACTTACGGTATTAGTAAGGAAGAAGCCAATCGATTTGGTTTGCCTTGCGGCGGAACATTACAGGTTGTTCTTGAAAAAATAACTGATGATGAGAGTTTTCGAGAATTACTTATACGTGTTGAACAACATGAACTCGTATGTCGATCGTTGGTCATCTCCTCGGGTGAGGTTAATTTGAAAGATGCCTCATCTAGTGATGAGCTGTTATTTGATGGTGAAGTACTTCAGTGCGTATATGGCCCACGTTGGCGACTCATTCTGATAGGTGCTGGACAACTCTCGACTTATGTGGCTCAGATGGCTAAGGCGCTCGATTACCATGTAATTGTTTGTGATCCGAGAGCGGAGTACGCGGATACTTGGTCAGTCCCTGGAACCATATTGTCTCGTGAAATGCCAGATGATCTAGTCGTTTCCTTGAAGTTGGATGCCCACTCAGCCTTAGTGGCAGTTACGCATGATCCAAAGCTTGACGACTTAGCTTTATTGGAAGGATTGAAGTCTCCATCATTTTACGTGGGAGCACTGGGATCTCGTTTGAATAGTAAAAATCGACGTGAACGTTTGTTATTGTTTGATTTGAGTCAGTCGGAAATTGATCAGCTTCATGGTCCGGTGGGTCTAAGCATTGGGAGTAAGACGCCTCCCGAAATTGCTGTCGCTATATTGGCAGAGATTACCGCGGTTCGAAACGGTGTGTCTTTGCCGTCTGTTGGCCTTAAAGATAGCAAAGAGCAGAGCGAAGGTGCGACCACAACAGTATGTGCTGTTTAAATCTTCCGTAATTAAACCTCGGTAGAATATTGTTTTTTATTAATTGTTGCTAAGGAGTTGGAAATGAGATTAGAGCAAAAAGTTGCTATTGTTACAGGCGGTGGCTCTGGTTTTGGAGAAGGGATAGCAACAAGATTTGCTCTAGAGGGCTGCCATGTCATCGTAAACGATATAAATGTTGATGGCGGGGAACGCGTGGTTAAAGATATTAAAGCGTCTGGTGGGGAGGCTGTATTCTGTCGCGGTAATGTTGCCTCTAGCACTGATTGGGCTGACCTCTTAAATTGTTCTCTGGATTCCTATGGAAAGCTTGATATCGTTATTAATAATGCGGGTACTACACATAGAAATAAATCAATGCTTGACGTGACCGATGAGGAGTTCGATTTGGTCTATGACGTAAACGTTAAGGGTATCTATTATTCAGCTCGCAACTTAGTTCCTTACTTTAGAAAGCAAGGGGGTGGTAATTTTGTCACTATTGCCTCTACTGCCGGAATACGCCCGCGTCCGGGTTTGGTTTGGTATAGCGGGAGTAAAGCGGCTGCGATCATTGCGAGTCAGGCAATGGCATTGGAATTGGCGCCAGATAAAATTCGCGTTAATGTGGTGAATCCAGTGGCGGGAGATACTCCCTTACTGGCTGAATTTATGGGTTCAGATACTCCTGAAGCTCGTGAGAAGTTTGCATCGGTCATCCCTTTGGGGCGATTCAGTCAACCTCGTGATATTGCAAACGCATGCTTGTATTTAGCGTCTGATGAAGCAGATTTTATTACCGGTGCCTGCATCGAAGTAGACGGTGGACGTTGCGTCTAATCTAATGGTTAATCATTTCGGTTTCAAGCCATAGCATACGGAACTTAAACTCCTGTGAATGCTTGGATTCCAGTTTGCGCTCTTCCTAGAATTAACGCATGTACGTCGTGAGTACCTTCATAGGTATTTACAGCTTCTAAGTTCATGACATGACGGATAACTTGGTACTCATCAGAAATGCCATTTCCGCCATGCATGTCTCGAGATGTACGTGCAATCTCTAATGCTTTGCCGCATGAATTGCGCTTAATTAATGAGATCATTTCAGGCGTCGCTTCGGCAATGTCCATTAATCGTCCAACTCGTAAGGTAGCTTGCAGACCAATGCTGATTTCTGTTTGCATATCAGCGAGCTTTTTTTGGACAAGTTGATTTGCCGCTAAAGGACGATTGAACTGTTTGCGATCTAGTGTGTACTCCCTTGCCGCCATCCAACAAAATTCCGCAGCCCCTAACGCACCCCATGATATTCCATATCGCGCCTTATTTAGGCAACCAAATGGACCTGCAAGACCCTTTATGCTGGGTAGGATGTTTTCCTCTGGTACGAAAACATCATCCATAACGATTTCGCCAGTTATAGAGGCACGCAGACTAAACTTACCGCTTATTTTTGGAGTTTCCAGTCCCTGCAT
>QXZO01000071.1:973-3369 GCA_009886305.1 Betaproteobacteria bacterium | reverse complement strand
GGTATGTATTTAGCGATAAATCCATGGTGATGCCCCTATAATATTAAGTTACAGGGATGTGAGTGCCTAAAAGTAGTATGAGTTCCCTTAAATTTGTCTAATTTAACGCAAATTTTAAAAACCCCAAATTGTCTATATCGATAACGATAAATACGATACCCTTAGGATCTCATGATAATCTCTTCATTATAGACGCAGTGATCAGTTTTGACGTAGTAATTCTCGGTAGTGGGTTAGCAGGATTGGCAAGCGCGCTTAAATCAGCCCAGCACTTAAAAGTCGCCATCGTAACGAAAAGAGCTATGCTCGATGGTGCGAGTAACTGGGCTCAGGGCGGTATAGCAGCCGTTGTTGACACTTTTGACACCCATGATTCACACATCAACGACACATTAATAGCGGGCGCCCATCTAAGCGATCTTGACGTAACCCGATTAGTCGTAGAAAAAGGTGCTGATGCAATAGACTGGCTAATAAATCAGGGGGTAAATTTTACAAAAGATAAAAACACATCCTCTGGACTCCATCTAACAATGGAAGGCGGTCACAGTTTCCGACGTATTATTCATGCGAAAGACGCGACAGGCCATGCCGTGCAAACAACACTTGAACAACAGGTCCGAAATCATCCAAACATCACTATTTTAGAAAATCATGTCGGAATTGACTTAATAACAACAACAGATGAAGTTACTGGTCGCACTGCATGCTGCGGAATTTATGTTCTAGATTCCGACGAAGATTCGGTAGTTGCAATTCAATCACCCACAGTAATTTTAGCTACTGGCGGAGCCGGGAAAAGCTATTTATATACTACAAATCCAGACACATCCACCGGAGATGGCATTGCAATTGGATGGAGAGCCGGATGCAGCGTTTCAAACATGGAATTCATTCAATTTCATCCAACATGTTTGTATCATCCCGAGGCGAAATCATTTTTAATTTCTGAAGCTCTTCGCGGTGAGGGTGGCGTGTTGTTGTTACCTAATGGACACAGATTCATGCCTGACCATGATTCTAGGGCCGAGTTAGCCCCCCGAGACGTTGTGGCAAGAAGCATAGACTCGGAAATGAAAAAACATGGTGTCGACTGCGTCTACTTAGATGTTTCTCATCGAGGGCTTAAATTTATAAAAACACACTTTCCTAATATTTACGGGCGTTGTCTAGATTTAGGTATTGATGCCTCCAAGGAGCCAATCCCAGTGGTGCCTGCCGCTCATTACACATGTGGCGGATTAAATACTACGCTTGACGGACTCACGGATATCGATGGACTTTATGCTGTGGGAGAAACCGCTCACACAGGGCTTCATGGTGCCAATAGGCTAGCCAGCAACTCGCTCCTAGAATGTCTAGTTTTTTCAGAACAAGCAGCTAACCATATACTCAACTCGACCCGAAAACGTGAGTTACATGTCAGAGAATGGGATGAAAGTCGAGTAACCGATTCTGACGAGGAAGTTATTATCGCTCACAATTGGGATGAACTCAGACGGTTTATGTGGAACTACGTGGGAATAGTTAGAACAACGAAAAGGTTACAACGGGCAGAACACAGACTAAAATTTTTAAGAGAAGAAATCGGAGAATATTATTCAAATTTTAGAGTGACTCGCGACCTTTTGGAACTTCGTAACTTGGTCGAAGTATCGGAACTCATAGTTCGTTGTGCATTGAAACGAGAAGAGAGTCGCGGCTTACACTACAGCGCGGATTATCCATCTCTGAGTGATAAAGCATTCAATACAATATGCGACCCGAGAGACCCATGATATCAAAACGACTAGAAGTACAAAAATCCATATGGTCTCCTATTTTAGATCCGGATAACCTTGATACAACGGAGAAAATATATGGCCTCCCTCCTGATTCTCAGTCAACAGTCACTCCCGTTTTCGGGCAATCTGTAATAACAGTATCAGGGGTAGATGCAGAAACATTTCTTGATTCTCAGTTATCGAGTGACATAAAAAATATTAAAAGTAATTCATTGTTGCCCGCTGGTTATTGCAATCCAAAGGGGCGGTTGATTGCCACTCTTTATGTGATACGAAATGAGAATTCCTTTAATCTTCTTTTGCCTGATGATTTAGTAGATGAGTTCATTGCGCGAATTTCTCGTTTTGTTCTAAGAGCAAAAGTAACCATAAGTGAAAATCAAGCAGTAGCAGTGATTGGAGTGATCGGAAAAATTAAAACGGAGGTAAATCCGACGCAATCCGATGATCCCAATGAAAAGATTCTAAAAATAAACTCGACGCAAGGACTGATTTTGTGGCCATCTGAGTCGTTAGCGTTATTTTGGCGCAAAGTAACCAAAATATATTCATCATCCGAGTACGAACGTTGGAAGCTTGAAAATATTCGCAACGGTATCGTAGACGTCGGAG
>QXZO01000071.1:471-963 GCA_009886305.1 Betaproteobacteria bacterium | reverse complement strand
GAAGCAACAAAAGAGCAGTTCTTACCTCAAATGATTAATCTCGAAAAACGTGAAGGGGTCAGTTTTTCGAAAGGGTGTTATCCCGGGCAAGAAATCGTGGCACGAACAAAATACCTCGGCTCTGTAAAACGAAAACTATGCAGCTTCAAATCGAGTAAGCTGATCGCACAAGGGACAAATATTGTGAACGCAAATGGCGTGGTCTGTGGAATGGTTTGCCAAACGGCTAGTAACATTCACCAAATTGACTC
This sequence comes from Betaproteobacteria bacterium, assembly GCA_009886305.1. GTDB lineage: Bacteria > Pseudomonadota > Gammaproteobacteria > Burkholderiales > Eutrophovitaceae > Eutrophovita. Next base: position 712 of record QXZO01000071.1, on the reverse strand, counting down.
TCTAGAAGGGCTCGCTGTAATTCATATCGATAATATCGACGGCGAAAAACTCACGACTTCTGATTCAATCCGAATCGATGCCGTAACACTCATTTAGCATGTGTCTAACACTGTTTGCCTGGAAAGCTCATCCTCGATACACCTTGATCGTAGCTTCTAACCGAGATGAATACCACAGGAGGCCATCTGCTCTCGCTCATCGCTGGGACAACAATCCAAACATAACGGCTGGCCAAGATTT
>QXZO01000071.1:0-461 GCA_009886305.1 Betaproteobacteria bacterium | reverse complement strand
ACAATTAGGGACGTGGATGGGCGTAACTAAAACCGGCCGTTGGGCTACAGTTACAAACTACAGAGAACCGCAGCAAAGTACGGATTCAAAAAAATCTCGAGGTCACTTAACCACCGAGTATCTAATGGGCGGCCTGTCTCCGCAACTGTATGCCGCTTCGTTGACGAACGAGCTCGAAGCATACAAAGGCTTTAACTTGTTAGTTGGTGACTGTTCCTCAATAACCTACGTCACTAACAGGCAAGATAAAAAATCTGAATGTATAGATACAATAACCAAGCCTGGGATATACGGATTAAGCAACCATTTACTGGATACTCAGTGGCCAAAAGTAAAAAACGGGAAAACACAACTTCACAAACTAATAAACGAACATGATGTCATTCAATTCACAGATGTTTTGGAGCTAATGTCTGATAGAACCAAACCATCAGACGAATTGCTACCACACTCTGGAGTAT
>QXZO01000070.1 GCA_009886305.1 Betaproteobacteria bacterium | reverse complement strand
GCATCAAGGAGTGATTGCTTCGATTAAATTAGATGAGAATGTTTCTAGCTTGGAGGATGTTATCGTTGCAGCACCTCAAGCCCAATTATTTGTGGTACTTGATGGAGTAACTGACCCACGTAATTTAGGTGCAATTATGCGTTCTGCATGTGCGTTCGGTGCCTCCGCAGTCATCGTGCCCAAGGATCGTTCTGTTGGAATTACTGATGTAGTTGAAAAGGTCGCCAGTGGGGCTGCCGGAATAATCCCATTAATAACGGTTACTAATCTGGCAAGGACCCTTCGTGCCTTAAAAGATGCAGATTTTTGGGTGGTCGGCACCGATGGTGAGTCACAAGATTCAATCAGAGATTTTAGTTTTGCTGATCGTACTGTTTTAGTGTTCGGTGCGGAAGGGGATGGCGCTAGACGATTAACAAAAGAAACCTGTGACCACCTAGTTTCTATCCCAATAGAGGATGTTATCGATAGCCTTAATGTAGGAGTATCTGTAGGTATATGCTTGTATGAGGCTACCCGGCTTCGACATTGATTCAATTAGACTGGAGGCACTCTTAATTGTGATAATTAAACAATTTTGATATATAATCTGGGTATCACCATCACTGCTCTATGGCACTTTTGGTGAAATTCGCACATTCGATTTGTTGGGGTGCTCTATTAAAGAGTTCCGTCGGATGGAGGCATAACCCAAACAGGAGTAGAGATGTCAGTCACAATGCGTGAAATGTTGGATGCGGGAGTTCATTTTGGTCATCAAACCAAATTTTGGAACCCAAAGATGGCTCCTTTTATTTTCGGCCATCGAAATAAAATTCATATTGTAAATCTTGAGAAAACTTTAGCGATGTATCGCTTGGCGGCTAACTATGCACAGCAGTTGTCAGCTAACAAGGGAAAAATTCTTTTTGTGGGAACAAAGCGGCAAGCGAGAGATATCATCAAGGAAGAGGCAGTGCGCGCAGGAGCGCCATTCGTTAACCATAGGTGGTTAGGCGGAATGTTGACGAATTATAAGACGGTGAAGCAGTCAACGAAACGCTTAAAGGAGATGGAGGCGTTGATGGCTGATGGCGCTGATGAGCGGATGTCAAAAAAAGAGAGTTTGTTTTATCAGCGTGAGATTGAAAAGTTAGACAAAAGTCTGGGTGGTATTAAAGATATGGCGTCACTACCTGATGCACTTTTCATTGTTGATGTTGGTTATCAAAAAATTGCAGTCGAGGAGGCGAATAAGCTTGGTATACCGATTATCGGTGTCGTCGATACAAATCACTCTCCAGCTGGTATTGATTATGTTATTCCTGGTAATGACGACGCTAATAAGGCGATTCGTCTATATGCCCGAGGTATCGCAGATGCGATATTGGCCGGTCGAGAGCAATCGGTGAATGAGATAGCGGCTCAGCAAGTCGCAGAAGCTGAAAGCAACGAGGAAGAGCAAAAAGACTAGGCTTATCAAAAGATTTTTATATTGGGGGCAAGAGCCCCCATATTTTTATCTTGCTTGTTGATAATGTTGTGGTCTGAGGCTTTAAGTGTAGAGAGTCCTTAAGTTGGACGCATTAAAAACGTACGAAGGAGTGAAAACGATGGCGCAGATTACTGCGAGTTTGGTAAAGGAATTAAGGGAAAGAACTGGTCTAGGAATGATGGAGTGTAAAAAAGCGCTCACGGAGACTGACGGTGACCTTACAAAAGCAGAGGACTTGATGCGTATTAAAAGTGGATCCAAGGCGAGTAAAGTCTCGGGGCGGGTCGCCGCAGAAGGAGCCATTGTCGTCTCGATGAGTGCGGATTCCAAACAAGGAGCAATTGTCGAAGTGAACTGTGAGACAGACTTTGTTGGGAAGGACCCAAGTTTCCTAAGTTTTGCAAATAATATTGCTGATCTTGTAAGCAGCTCAGGTGAAACCGATGTGTCAGCTATCTCTGCTCAAATGTTGCCGAGTGGAGAAACGGTTGAAGAGGTTAGGCAGGCGTTGATAATGAAGCTTGGAGAGAATATCTCAATAAGACGCGCGAAAAAATTTATAGCAAAAGGATCGCTCGCTTCGTACCTTCATGGAGGACGTATAGGAGTAGTAGTTGATGTTGTTGAGGGAACAGCTGAGCTAGGAAAGGATTTAGCTATGCATATAGCTGCTGTTAAGCCAGTCGCTGTATCGGCTTCCGATGTGGATGAGGCCTCTTTAGAGAGAGAGCGAGAAATTGCTAAGGCGCGAGCGATTGAGTCGGGTAAGCCTGAAAATATCGTAGAGAAGATTGTGGATGGTAGCGTCAGGAAATATCTTTCAGAGGTGACGCTATATGGTCAGATCTTTGTAAAAGATGACAAAAAGACAGTTGAAAAACTGCTGGCTGAAACTAAGTCCTCGGTTGAATCCTTTGCTTTGTTCGTGGTGGGTGAAGGCATTGAAAAGAAGGTTGATGACTTTGCGGCAGAGGTGGCTGCTCAGATGGCTAATAAGTAACAAAAGTTAAAAATGAATGCTGACGTTGATCTCAAGTTAAAGAGAATCTTAGTTAAACTCTCAGGAGAGGCGCTTATGGGGGAAGACGCGTATGGAGTTAATCGTGTCACAATTGATCGCATTGTGTCCGAGTTGGTAGACGTGTCTCAACTTGGGGTACAAATGGCAGTAGTTATTGGTGGTGGAAATATTTTCCGTGGGGTTGCTCCCGCGGCTTCAGGTATGGATCGAGCAACGGCCGACTACATGGGGATGCTCGCAACTGTAATGAATGCTCTGGCATTGCAAGACGCTTTTAGACGACTAAAAACAAAGAGTCGAGTTGTGTCAGCACTTAACATAGAACAAGTTGCTGAACCGTATGTTCGCGGCAAAGCAATGCGTTACCTCGAACAGAAGCAAATTGTAATATTTGCTGCCGGTACGGGAAATCCATTCTTTACGACTGATACGGCAGCAGCGCTAAGAGGAATGGAGATGAATGTCGACATTGTATTCAAAGCTACAAAAGTCGATGGTGTGTATTCAGATGATCCTATGACTAACCCTGATGCGGTGAGATACGATGATATTCATTTTGATGAGGCGATTGAAAAAAAACTAAAGGTTATGGATGCGACTGCCTTAACGCTATGTCGAGACCAGAAGTTACCTTTATGTGTCTTCAGTATATTGAAACCGGGTGCCTTAAAGAACGCTGTGCTCGGTGGAAAAGAAGGCACCCTCGTTCACCATTGATGAAATAAGGAGAATGAAATGCCTGATATGTTGATTGTATTGTCGGAGGCAATGGATAGAATGGAAAAATCCCTTGAGGTGTTGAAGGCCGATCTTCAAAAGATCCGTACCGGGCGGGCACACCCCTCAATCCTTGAGCATATCGAAGTGGATTATTATGGCTCCATGACGCCCTTGACACAGGTGGCCAACGTTACTGCTGTTGATGCTCGCACTCTTTCGGTGGTGCCTTGGGAAAAGACGATGAGTGCTGTTGTTGAAAAGGTTATTCGAGAGTCGGACTTGGGTTTGAATCCAGCATCAGTCGGAGATCAGATACGAGTTCCTATGCCGGCTTTAACTGAGGAGCGTAGAAAGGATTTGGTTAAGGTTGTCCGTAAAGAAGCCGAGGCCGCTAAAGTCGCTATTCGTAATATACGCAGAGATTCAAATGGAAGCCTAAAGAGTTTGCTCAAGGATAAGGAAATATCAGAAGACGACGAGCGTCGTTCCCAAGACGAGGTTCAAAAAATAACCGATAAGTTTATTGTTGATGTTGACGCAGCCCTAGCTAGTAAAGAAAAAGATTTACTTGATGTCTAGTGCCAGTGAAGACTTCCACAACGAGAGAAATACCTAATAACGTTTCCGCTCCCAGGCATGTTGCGATCATAATGGATGGCAACGGGAGGTGGGCGAAAGAAAGATACCTACCAAGGGTTTTGGGACATCGAAGAGGCCTGAAGGCAGTTCGTAAATCCGTAGAATTTTGTTATCAAAATAATATTGAATTTTTGACTCTTTTCGCTTTTTCTAGTGAAAATTGGAGACGTCCATTAGAGGAAGTATCATTCTTGTTGGCATTATTTCAAAAGTCTCTTGAGGAAGAAGTGACAAAACTTGATGAGAATAATGTCCGTTTCAAAATGATTGGTGATCGAAGTAAGTTTTCGAAAAAGCTCCAGGATCTGATTCAAGAATCTGAGAGGGTGACTCATGACAATACTGGTTTAACTCTAACGGTCGCTGCAAATTATGGTGGGCGCTGGGATATTGTAAATGCTACGAATCAGGCAATTCTGAACGGTCATTTAGAAATTAGCGAAGACGTCTTATCACAGTTTTTGCAATTGAACTTTGCTCCAGAACCAGATCTTCTTATTCGCACGGGTGGAGAAGTAAGAATCAGTAATTTTGTTATTTGGGATTTGGTATACACAGAACTATGTTTTACAGATGTTTTGTGGCCTGACTTTGACGAAAAGTGTTTTTATGATGCTCTCAACCGTTACTCAGAACGAGAGCGCAGATTCGGCAGGGCGGGAACGGAGCATGAAATATCACCAAAAGAGATCATAAATTCATGAGGAAGGATAACCACTTATTAACAAGGGTTTTCACCTCGATTTGTCTAATCGCGGCTATTTTGGTGGGAATATTTGCGCTTCCTCAATGGCTCTGGGGTTTGGTGCTTCTTGCTCCTATCGCAATAGCAGCTTTTGAATATTCCAGACTATTTGGTTGGAAGAAGTGGTTGCGCGTAGGTTTTGTTGCGACAGTTATTTGTTTGTGTCTCCCACCGTTTATGCTGTTAAACCAATTTACCCAGGTCATAGGCCTGATTGGTGTTGTAGTTAGTTGGGTAGCGGTGCTATTTTGGATGTTGTTAGTCCCATGTTTGATCAGATATCGGGTTCAGACGGGAAATCATCTTTATAATGCCATGATTGGAATATTGGTCATCGTTCCAGCTTGGTTTGCTATGGTGGCTCTGCATCCTAAACCTTACGTCTTACTCGCTGTCCTAGTTGGGGTTTGGCTTGTAGATATTTCAGGGTATTTTGTCGGTAGAAAATTCGGGAAAATTAAATTGTTACCGTCCGTCAGTCCTGGCAAAACTTGTGAGGGTGTGCTGGGTGGGTTTGTTGTCATTTGTGTCTACGGTTTAAGTCTCTCTCTAATTTTCGATAATAATTTTTCGATAACTGACTTGAGTCTCTTTATTGTTATTGTGGTTGGTTTCGTAGCCATTTGCGTACTAGGGGACCTTTTTGAGTCTCATTTAAAACGAAATGCTGGTAGCAAGGATAGCGGATCTATTTTGCCCGGGCACGGAGGGCTTCTCGATAGGGTGGATAGTATGATCGCTTTGCTGCCTTTTTCGTTTTTGGTTATTCAGATTTTTTAGGATGACTTTGGATAAGGAAAAAAAGTCCGTTGTTGTGTTGGGCTCTACTGGGAGTGTCGGGTTAAGCACCCTTTCGGTGATTGATCAAAATAAAGATCGATTTAATACGTTTGCGTTGACCGCAAACTCTAATATTGATCTTCTTATTCAGCAGTGCCATGTTTATCAGCCTCAGTATTTAGTAATTTCAGATGCCAGTCAGTTGAGTAATCTTAAGTTTAAAGTAGGTGTGGCGGGTTTAAATGTGACAGTTCTTGGGGGGGCTGACGGGCTACTTGAAGTGGTGCAGCACGATGACGTTGATGTTGTAGTGTCGGGTATCGTTGGTGCGGCCGGACTTGCGTCCATTCACGCAGCACTCATTAAAAGTAAGACTGTATTGGTTGCAAACAAAGAACCCATAGTCATGGCTGGAGACTTCTTAGCTCAAGTAGCTAAAGAAAATAAAGGGGTCATACTTCCAGTAGATAGTGAACACAATGCGATCTTCCAATGCTTATCCCCGCTGTTACCCCCTTTTTATTCAGAGCAAGGTATTTCGAATATTCTGTTGACTGCGTCTGGGGGGCCCTTTTTACAAACTCCGCTTAATCAGTTGAAGAACGTTACCGTAGCTCAGGCCGTTAAGCATCCTAAGTGGGCGATGGGACGAAAGATCTCGGTTGATTCGGCAACAATGATGAATAAAGGGCTGGAGGTTATTGAGGCGCATCATTTATTTTCAATTCCAGCTGAGGCTATTGAGGTGGTGATACACCCGCAGAGTATTGTCCATTCAATGGTGCAGTATGTTGATGGCTCAACCCTCGCGCAACTAGCTAACCCGGATATGCGTGTGCCAATTGCACATTGTTTGAATTACCCGATCAGAACTCATCTTGATGTTAAACATATCAGCGTTAAGGATATTGCCATGCTGGAGTTCCAAGAACCTGACCTTAAGCGATTTCCTTGCTTATCTTTAGCGTATGAGGCGCTCTCGGTTGGTCGCTCAGCTGTGATCGGTCTTAATGCTATCAATGAGATAGTTGTAGATGAATTTTTGAATGAGAAAATTGATTTCTCTGATATTGCCGTTCTTATAGACTCAGCATTAAATATCTTTGACGCTCCTTCTCCCAACTCCATCCAAGAGGTACTTGATGTAGACGCGTCTGCTAGAAAATGCGCAAAACAAGTTTTGATGAAGTATCAAAGAACCGAATATGGAGTGGTTACGTAATTTATGGACGCCATCTTCACTATATTGTCATTTTTGATAGCTATCACTGTCTTGGTCGGCTTTCATGAGCTGGGCCACTTCCTGGCGGCAAAGTTCTTCGGGGTAAAGGTCCTTACATTTTCGATTGGATTCGGCCGCTCTATCTGGTCAATGAAGGGTGGGAGAGATAAAACGAAATTTTCGCTAGGAGCCATACCACTTGGTGGCTATGTAAAAATGTTAGATGAGAGTGACAATCCGTCCTCTGATGAAATATCGAGTACTTTT
>QXZO01000007.1 GCA_009886305.1 Betaproteobacteria bacterium | reverse complement strand
CTTACGAACACTAAAAATGAAAGCAGTACGTAAAATCGAAGACCATCAACTAGACATGACTATTCAATCAATCAAAAACTGCAAAACACTAAAACAATTTGATGATCGTTTTACCGCTCCATTGCATGGATACACTGATGTAAACGACTACTGGTCACGCGCTAGCAGCAAACCTTTCCTATCGTCCATCAAAAAACCTGCAATGATTATTCATGCTGAGAACGATCCATTTCTACCAGGAACTGAACTCAGGACACTCACCCAAAATAATGACAATATTATGTTGAATTTAACACCGCATGGCGGTCATGTTGGGTACACCAATGGCTCGTTCCCGGGCCACATCCGTTGGCTACCAAATCAAATTATTAAATACTTTAAGGAATTCTTATGACGATAGACCCATCTATTTTTAAGGCTTATGACATACGCGGCATCGTCGGGACTTCTCTAACTATTGAAGGTGTTAAGTTAATTGGCAAAGCAATCGGCAGTCATGTTGAAAATGGTAAACCAATATGCATTGGACGAGACGGAAGGTTGAGTGGCCCATCCATCGTTACCGCCCTTGTTGAAGGGATAGTATCTACGGGCACTGATGTGATTGATATCGGACTAGTGACTTCACCCGCATTATATTTTTCTACCCATGAGCTGCAAACAGGAAACGGTGTAATGGTTACGGGTAGTCATAATCCACCAGAATACAATGGACTTAAAATGGTCTTGGGTGGACACGCGATTTATGGCTCTCAAATTCAAGACCTTCTTAAGCTCATAAAAAATGGAGCGTTTAATACTGGTCAGGGCAAAGTCACAGAAATAGAGATCGATGAGCAATACAAAAATTGCATCAAGAATGATATTCAGCTAGCTCGCCCCATGAAAGTATCAATTGATTGCGGTAACGGGGTTGCAGGTCTATACGCAAGTGAAATTTTTAAATCTATAGGATGTGATGTCAGCGAACTTTTCTGCGAGGTAGACGGAAATTTCCCAAACCATCATCCCGACCCCTCTAAACCATCAAACCTAAAGGATATTATTAAAGACGTCGCTGAAGGAGAATCTGAACTAGGTTTGGCATTTGATGGAGATGCTGACCGGCTAGGTGTCGTAACCAAAAATGGGGAAATCATTTATCCAGATCGTTTAATGATGATGTTTGCTGATGATTTACTCACGCGACACCAAAACGCAGAAATTATTTATGACGTTAAGTGTTCTAGAGATCTGGGCAAATGGATAATTGAACGTGGTGGTCGACCTAAGATGTGGAAAACTGGCCACTCCCTCATTAAAGCCGAAATGAAACTCTCTCAAATCCTTCTAGGAGGTGAGATGAGCGGTCACTTCTTTTTTAAGGAGCGGTGGTTTGGATTCGACGATGGCATCTACGCCGGTGCTCGGCTCTTGGAGTATTTAAGTAAACAGCCTTCAATAGAGCAAACGTTTAAAGAACTACCCAAATCTATTTCAACGCCAGAGTTACAAATCGAATGCGCACAAGGAGAGAACTTTGAATTAACGGAACAACTTAAGGATTCGGATTGTTACGCTACCGCTAAAGAACGAATCACAATGGATGGAATCCGAGTTGAATATCAAGATGGATTTGGGTTAGCAAGAGCATCAAATACAACACCAACCATCGTCCTTCGATTTGAGGCGGATACAAATTCAGCGCTGAAAAGAATTATGAGTGAATTCCAAAGCGCTATTGCCAAAGTTGCGCCACACCTGTCTTTCCCTAAAAACTAAGCTAGTAATTAGCTCAGCTTTTACTTCGCACGCTCGGATACCCATTCTGAAACAGACGCAATAGCTGCATCCAATGCGTCTGGATTTGTTCCGCCAGCTTGAGCCAGGTCCGGACGACCACCACCCTTTCCTCCCACTTGATTCGCAACGTAATTCACTAACTCGCCTGCCTTAAATTGATTGGTCAAATCGTTGGTCACGCCGGCAATCAGAATAACTTTATTACCGCTCACGGATGCTAATAATATAACCGCAGATTCTAATTTTTCTTTTAACTGATCGACTGTCTGCCGCATTAATGACGCATCTGAGTCAGGCATGATAGTGGCTAACGTGATTACCCCTTTTACTGATTTAGCCCTGGCTGCGATATCTGCGCCTTGACCAGAAGCCATTTTTGACTTCATTCGAGCAACCTCTTTTTCCAATCTCTTAACATTCTCAAGCGTTTGATTCAAGCGCTCTGAAGCCTCTTCCGGAGCGACCTTCAATAACGACGAGATATCAGAGAATTGTTTCTCTCTTAGGTGAATATAATCGAGTGCGCCCTGTCCGGTGGTGGCATCTATCCGTCGGATACCGGACGCGACACCACTTTCGGAAACTATTTTAAATAACCCAATATCCCCAGTTCTTTTAACATGAGTTCCTCCGCATAATTCGGTTGAGCACTCACCCATCTCAATGACTCGCACCTCATCACCATACTTTTCACCAAACAAAGCAACAGCTCCCGTCTCGATGGCTTGGTCATAGCCCATAACGCGGGCCGTGACGTTAGAGTTACCCCGAATGCTTATATTAACTGCGCTCTCGATCTCCGCTAATTGAACAGGGGTGATAGGCTTCGGATGCGAGAAATCAAAACGAGTTCGATTGTCGTCCACTAACGAACCTTTTTGTTGTACATGATTCCCGAGCACCTCACGCAGAGCGGCGTGTAAGAGATGGGTTGCCGAGTGATTAAACATCGTTGACGTTCTTTGAGCAACATCAACCTCAGTTGCCACTGAGTCGCCCACCTTCAATTCACCGCTAGAAATTTCACCATGATGTCCAAAGACCTCAGCTTGAATTTTTTGAGTATCTGTAACGCAAAATTTTGAATAAGGTGACGCCTCCGTAGCGATATAGCCACGATCACCAATTTGACCGCCAGATTCAGCGTAGAAGGTCGTTTTATCTAGCACAACGATACCCTCATCTCCTTTGACTAAACGATTCACCAGGCTACCATCTTTGTATAAAGCAATAATTTTAGAATTAGTAACTAATGACTCATACCCATGAAATTGTGTATTTAGTCCTTCATACTCAATGCCCTGGGTAGTTTGGAATTTAGAGGCAGCCCTCGCCCTCTGTCGCTGTTCTTCCATCGCCGCCTCAAAACCAGAGAGATCGATTTGGATATTGCGCTCACGTGCTATATCCGCGGTCAAGTCAACCGGGAAACCAAATGTATCGTACAGACGAAATACGGTTTCACCGTCTAGCACCTTGTCTTCTCTAAGCAGGGCTGACTCTAGGACAGTCATGCCTTTTTCTAGCGTCTCAGAGAAGCGGCGTTCCTCTTCGAACAGCACCTCAGAGACCTGCTCTTGCCCAGCACTTAGCTCTGGATATGCCTCTCCCATTACATCGACCAAGTCTGAAACAAGATTATAAAAAAATGGTTTTGATTGCCCTAATTTATAACCGTGTCGAATTGCTCTTCGAATAATGCGCCTGAGGACATACCCACGACCCTCATTACTAGGAATCACGCCATCGACTATTAGAAAGGCACACGATCTAATGTGATCAGCGATAACCCTCAATGAGGCATTACCAAGCTCCTCACAACCAGTCTCACGAACAACCCCCTGAATTAATATCTGAAAGATGTCGATCTCATAGTTGGAGTGTACTTTTTGAAGCACGGCTGCCATTCGCTCTAATCCCATTCCTGTATCTACAGAGGGCTTTGGAAGCGGTTTCATGACGCCTGACTCATCCCGATTAAATTGCATAAACACTAGATTCCAAATTTCTATAAACCGGTCACCATCCTCATTCGCTGATCCCGGTGGCCCACCTTCAACATCGGGACCATGATCCCAAAATATTTCCGAGCACGGACCACAAGGCCCGGCATCTCCCATTTGCCAGAAATTATCACTTTGGTATTTTTGTCCACCAGTTTTATCGCCAATACGCACGATACGCTCAGATGGCACTTTAATATCATTGGCCCAGATTTCATAAGCCTCGTCATCAGTCTCATAAACTGTCACCCACATTCTGCTCGGATCTAACCCAAATTCTTCAGTTAACAAACCCCAAGCTAATCGTATTGCATCCGACTTGAAATATTGTCCAAAACTAAAATTACCGAGCATCTCAAAAAATGTATGATGTCGTGCGGTATAACCTACGTTCTCCAAATCATTATGCTTACCACCTGCCCGAACACAACGCTGAGAGCTCGTAGCGCGTGTATAAGAACGCTTATCATGCCCAAGAAATACATCCTTAAATTGAACCATACCTGCATTTGTAAATAGCAATGTAGGGTCATTTCCAGGAACCAATGGGCTGCTAGAGACAATCGAATGTCCACTACGCTCAAAGTATCTTAGAAACCGCTCTCTAATTTCATTACTTTTCATTCGCTTGTCTCTTTTTTCTTATTGACACTTCTCTCACATGTAAAGATCATCTAAATCAACGTTGCAACTTGGATCTGATAGCACCGCCCTCACTGTGGTTTGGTCAAAACCACGATTGACTAAAAAACGGGCTTGCTTTGCCCAGGCTGATGGACTATCTGGTTTCATACTGTATTTTTTAGCCCAAACTAATCTAGCAGCATGGAGGTCTCCCTTTAAAACCTGTTCTCGATACTCAAAAATAATAGATTTAGCCACACCTCTCAACTCTAGGTCTCGAAAAATTTTTCGCATGCCAAACCTCTGACGTTTGGTACGAATATATGCCTCAGCGTAGCGACGGTCGTCAAGCCACCCTTTGGACTCAAAGTCGTCAAGTAACTGATCAACTTCTTGGGACTCACACGCTCTCGATAAAAGCTTTTTACCTAGTTCTAGGCGCGTATACTCTCTCCGACCTAATAAACGCATCGCCGTCAGTTTTAGCGACTCTTCCAAAAAAAACCTCCTGAATTTTACTCTTCAGAACTCTTATCAGGTTTCGGAGCGCTAGCGAGTCTAACTCCGACGATCTCTCGCACCTTGTTTTCAATTTCAATAGCCATTTGAGAATTTTGTTTTAAGAATTCCCGGACGTTATCTTTTCCTTGCCCGATACGATCACCGTTGTAGCTGTACCATGCCCCAGCTTTATCCACGATATTATGCTTTACACCAAGATCAATGATTTCACCTTCTCGGGAAATACCTTTTCCGTACAGGATATCAAACTCAGCCTGTCTAAACGGAGGGGCAACTTTATTTTTCACTACTTTAACTCGGGTCTCGTTCCCGATAATTTCATCGGATTTTTTTATCGCACCAATCCGTCTGATATCGATTCGAACAGACGAGTAAAATTTTAGTGCATTACCACCTGTTGTGGTTTCAGGGCTGCCGAACATCACACCGATTTTCATCCTTATCTGATTTATGAAAATAACCAACGTGTGAGATCGCTTAATATTCGCGGTCAATTTTCGCAGCGCTTGCGACATTAACCTCGCCTGCAAGCCCATTTGAGGCTCACCCATCTCACCTTCAATTTCCGCACGAGGCGTCAGAGCGGCTACAGAATCCACTACCACCACATCAACCGAACCCGATCGAACCAGCATGTCTGCAATCTCTAATGCCTGTTCACCATTATCTGGCTGAGAAATGAGCAAATCATCAATATTCACACCAAGTTTAGTCGCATATTCTGGATCTAGCGCGTGCTCTGCATCAATGAACGCCGCCGACCCACCAATTTTTTGCATCTCAGCAATAACAGAAAGCGTCAACGTGGTCTTGCCAGAAGACTCTGGTCCATAGACCTCCACAACTCGACCTCTGGGTAAACCACCAATTCCCAAAGCAATATCAAGCCCGAGTGAGCCAGTCGAGACCACTTTCAAGTCCGGATTAACATCCTGATCCCCGAGTAACATAATGGAGCCTTTTCCAAACTGTTTCTCTATCTGAGATAGTGCTGCCTCAAGCGCTTTTTGCCGATTTTCATTCATAATATGTTCGAACTCCAGATGTCTATGGGTTAATCGTAAAGAACTAGATTATCTCACAGCCGCAACAAGTCTGAAGCCATGTCTGTAAGATCTATCATTTACTTCATATTTCATGATTGCGGCTTATCGTGAGTTAGAAATGCCTCTAAAAGCCGCAAACTCTCTGCAACCGACCGAAGACGAACCTCTTCACGACCACCAGTGAACAAAAACTTTTTTGTAGTCACACCTTTGGTTGCATCTCCGACGGAAATCCAAACCGTACCCACAGGCTTATCAATGGTCCCACCGCCTGGTCCTGCAACACCACTCGTCGCGATTGCGCAATCCGATGTTGTTTTGGCTAACACTCCATTCACCATGCTTTCGACGACGATCTCAGATACGGCACCAAATTGATCGACCGAATCTGAATCCACGCCTAACTGGTCTATTTTTGATTGATTGGAGTAGGTTACAAACCCTGAGTGAAACCAAGCTGAACTCCCCGGTACAGCAGTGATAGCTTGGGCAACCCATCCGCCGGTACATGATTCAGCAGTACCCACAATCAAGCCTCTTTCCATCAACAAAGCACCTACCCGCTTGCTTATCAGATGAATATCAATTTCAACGTAGGAAGCCATAAACTAGCCTCTCCGATAAAGGAAAATTAACGAATAGTAATAAGACCATCATTACGACAAGAGTATATCCAGCAGCTAATAGATCATCCAACATAACTCCTAGCCCACCTTTTACGTGTTGATCTATGTAACCAATCCCAAAAGGCTTGAAAATATCAAAAATACGAAATAATACAAAAGCTACTAGGTGTAGATACAAATAATTTGGAATAAAAGCCAATATCAATCCAAACGCAACAAATTCATCTATCACTATTGCGGAATGATCTAATTCACCTAAAATCTTCTCAGAGGCTCTGCAGACTAGAACACCCACAAAAAACATCAAAATCCAAAAAATGCTTAGAGCTTCTAAGTTCAACACCAAACTTAATACATGGTGTATTGGTAATGCAACCAACGTTCCCCAAGTTCCAGGGCCCGGACGAATCAATCCAACGCCAAACCCACACGCCAAGAATAAATTTGGGTTTTTAAACACTCCAGGGAATAGATCAAAATTATTTTCTTTTTTCAAAATGATCAAATCCTCTTTGAAAACCAATTGACAGTTCTTTGCCATCATCTCTTACGACCACGCCAGACCCAGTCCTTACCGTACCAATACGAGTCAATCTTAAATCTAATTCGCGAGCAATATTATCTATTTGCTCCTTGGCATTAGTGTTGGCAGTGAATAACAACTCATAATCATCCCCACCTCCGAGAATACTGTTCTTAATGATTTGGTCCTTTTTCGACAGGTTTAACGCTCTATGCGTTGGGATACTCTCAAAATCGATGAGAAATTGAACACCGGAACTATCTGCCACATGCTTCGCATCAGCCACTAATCCGTCTGAAATATCAATAGCAGAATTTGCAATACCTACTAATTTTTGTCCGAGCTCTACCCTTGGGTCAGGCTTATGCAATCGGATCAAGAAATCCTTCTCATGTTCATCGGAAAATTTTAGCGAACCATCTTGTATCAACAGACCGACCGCTGCGACACCAATCAA
>QXZO01000069.1 GCA_009886305.1 Betaproteobacteria bacterium | reverse complement strand
AAATAGGGAGTTAATTGGAAGCGGTCGTATTTCTGAGCCATTGAAAATCGGTATCGGACTCAATACGGGGGAAGTAACAGTGGGCAACCTGGGTTCGGAGCAACGCTTTGATTATTCTTGTTTGGGTGACGCAATTAATCTTGGTTCACGATTGGAGGGCTTAAGTAAAGCTTACGGTGTCCCAATTGTGATCGGAGAATCAACCTACAATGTCCTTGACGAGCCGCCATCTGATGCCGAGGTTGTGCTACTTGATCATGTGATTGTTAAAGGTAAAAGCATCCCTGTCGCAATCTACGGTATCATTCCACATGAGAACTATACTACCGACTGGTGTGCGGATCACAATAGATTGATGGGGCTGATTGAGCGAGAGGCTTGGGATGAGGTGGAAACCGTCCTAAATCGTTTGCGAGAGATGAATAGTTATCCCGATGAACTACTTGATCAAGTGGTTTATCGTTTTGATAATAAGATCTCGGCAGTCCGGGAAATGACAACAAAGTAAGAAGGGTTAGTTTTGAATCGATTAAGTATTTTTTTGTTTGGCATTTTTTTTAGTTTTTCTTCTAGTCACGTTTACGCTCAGGAGACACCAGCCCCACGAGAGACAGCGATCCCTGAAGAGATAGCGGCTGAACCAGCCGCACAAATTAATCAAGAAGAGGTTGTTCTTGAAGATTGCCCGATGACGCTTGAAGAGCAAGTGTCAATTGGTCAAGCAAAAAGCGCGTTTGCGTGTCGTCAATTTGATGACGTGGTGCGAGCGCTCAGGGATTGGAATTCGGTAGATCCCAAGGAGCGTTTTGATCGATTGAGTTTATATATCGCGGCGCTTGCGAACACCGGTAGACACGCGGAGACTTTGGTTACAGTTCGTTATGCGTTGCGGTTTGTGCGTTTACAGCCTGAACAAATGGGAAAAATGCAACAAATGGTGCAAGTTGTTGCTAACGCGATACCGAAAGCGACTGAGGATGAGATCTTCTTAGAAGTTTTGATGGACCCTGAGAACACGGAACTTAATTTTAGACTTGCATTAGCGCAAACGGCGATGGGCAATACGAAAGGTCTCTCTGCCACATTGAGTCGAATCCTTCTTTATGACGAGGAAAACTACCTTGCGAAAGATATGCTGTCCCAATTAAATATTGCGCGGGGTAATTTGCCTGAGGCTGAGGCTGACTTGAGACGTATTGTTGCTGACCCAACAATACCAGAACAAGAAAAGGCTCAAGCGGTGTCATTACTGGCTCAGCTTGAAGATATGCGTTCACCACATACGTGGACAAAAATTGCTGGTTACACTTGGGGTCGAGCGGATAATCCATTGAGTATTTCTGAAAGTGGAAATTCGTTGGTAGCTGCATTTCCGGGGACACTCTTTGATGCGGGAGATGAGGTTACCGAATATTACGAGCAATCGTTATTGGGTTTGAATTATCAATACGCCCTACCTTACCAAGATCCACAAGCCATTACAGGTGGTTTGACCATTATCAACAAGGATTTTCAGACGCAGGCTGCGCTTAGGATGCGCATTGCATTGCTTAGTTTGGGGTATAACTGGTTGGCCACGGGTGATTCTGTTTCTTTTACTCTTACGGATGTGGATTTGGGTCGCGTCAGTTTGTCCAAATCGTACAAGGTCGGCGGGATCAAAATGTTTGTGCGTAATCAAAAGGGCAGCTTATCTGGCTCGGCTGATGTGACGCATAACGTTTTTCAGTCCGCATCAACTTCGAATAAAACGGGTAATGCATACGGGCTCGGTTTAAAAGGATCTTATGATCCATTTGGTGGAAAAGTTATTTTTCTGCCGAACGTGAGTTACGTTTTAACAGAGGCAAAAATCGATCAAGATTCCACAGATGTTTTTAGCTATTCTTTAGGTATGTCAGCACCCATTAATGCACAGTGGACGGGTAGCTTAACTTTAAAAGAGACTGAGACTGGTCGGGACGGGCCAGACACCACGGTTTCCGATCTGACTCGTGAAGATGATTCGTTTAATTGGACCGTTGCTTTGAACTGGCGTAAGCCGGGACCACCAAATAAAAAAGTACCAACGGTTGCGCTTACTTTTTCAGAGACTGAAACAGACTCTAATATTATAAATTTTGACACTATAACGCGTGACGCTAATGTTGCGCTTACATGGGTATTTTAGTGAACGTGCATTCATACAGTCATAAAATTAAAGGCTTTTTTCTTATCCTATTGCTATCGTGCTTGATTGCTAATCAAGCGATGGCGGCGGATAAGATCGGCGCAATTGCAGCAGTCATCGGCACCGTCTCGATTGAGAGAGATGGAGAGGTTCTAAAAGTTAAACCGGGTTCCGCAGTTTACGAGAATGATAAAATTTTGACCGGTAGCTCAAGTCGTGCCCAGGTACTTTTAATGGACCAAACGGCGATTAATATTGGTCAAAAAGCAGAGCTCGTTTTAGATAAGTTTGTATTCAATAGTGACGATGACGAGGTAGCATTAAAGGTTACTAAGGGTACGTTTAGGTTCATATCCGGTAAGGTCGCAAATAAGACGCCTGAGAAAGTAAATGTTGAAACGCCGGTGGCCACTATTGGTGTTCGGGGTACAGAGTTTGTAGGCCAGATTGGTGCAACTGACACCACCGTTGCACTTTTAAATGGACGGATTGAGGTCGCAAACGATATTTCGACGCAGTTCGTGACTAATCCTGGTTTTGGGGTGACGATTGATCCGACGAGTGGCGTGATCAGTACACCCGTGAAAATCCCACAGGCCGAGTTAGAGGCAGTTTTGAATTCTGTTTCTACCGACCGAGAAGCATTGTTGGAAGAAGAAGTTGAAGCTGGATCGGGAACAGAGGGTGGCCCTGATGACGAAGGCGGCCCCGGCCCTG
>QXZO01000068.1 GCA_009886305.1 Betaproteobacteria bacterium | reverse complement strand
CACATACATCCTGGGTCTGACTTGAGAAACGCCAAACCTAAATGGATATTAGCGTCTGAATTAGTGGAGACATCGCGACTGTACGCAAGGGGGGTGGCGCAAATTGATGTCGATTGGATCGAGCCTATAGCCAAGCATTTGACGCACTCTACTTATCACGACGCGAGATGGTCGAAAGCTGTTGGGAATGTCGTGGCAACAGAGCGGGTTACGTTATACGGTTTGGTTATCATGCCGAGGCGCCAGGTTAATTATGGACCTATTAATATGAGGGAGGCGCGAGAAATCTTTATTCGTAGCGCTTTAGTGCAGGGTGAAGTTAAAAAACCGCCTCCATTTTTAAAGCACAATATGGAATTAGTTGAGTCTCTAGAGCGTATCGAGGCAAGGTCTAGACGTTACGATATCTTGGTAGATGAGACCGTTATTTTTTCTTTTTTTGACGAAAAAGTGCCTGAGCACATTTGCAATTGGACTTTGTTTGAGACATGGCGTCGGGAGATTGAAAAAAAAGAAGCAAGGGCTTTATTCTTAAATAAATCACTCTTAGTCAGAAAAGAAATTGAGTCAAAAACTTTCGACTTATATCCTGATGTCTTCGTTATGAATGGTAGTGAGTTCAGACTCGAATATCGCTTTGAGCCCGGACATATTTTAGATGGAGTAACCCTTAAAATACCCATTGAACTGTTGAATAAAATTGAGCAAGCCAAAACCGAATGGTTGGTACCTGGATTGATTAGAGATAAAGTTAATCGGATCATAAAAGATTTACCAAAGTCCATTAGAAAAAAAATATTTCCGATATCGCACTTCGTAGATGAAATTGTTGGCGATCTACAACCCAAAGATAAATCTTTATATGATTCGATCATAACGGTTATTAATGAGCTTAATGGTGAGGTGGTCACAAGGGACGTTTTTCAAGAGCAAAATTTACCGATCTTTTTGCGAATGAATTATTCAGTGATTGATGAGTTTGGAGTTGAGATTGAAGCAGATCGAGATTTGGCGGTACTCCAAAAAAAATTAGGAGTTAAGGCGGCGGAGACATTTAGTGCTCAAACCGCAGTTGAATTCAAGAAAACAGGTCTCACAACCTGGAACTTTGGGGCTTTGCCGAAAATATTTGAAATGTCACACCAGGGTAAAACAATCGTTGGGTTTCCATGTCTTAAAGATGAAACGACTTCTGTATCAATGATGCTTGCGGATACTGAAATGGAGGCTGAGCTAGTTACTCTCGGTGGCCTTAAACGACTATTTCGATTAACCATGAGGGAGCAGTTTAGGTTCATCGCAAAAAAATGGATAGATTTGCCAAGGGCAGCACTCCAGTACGCTGCGCTACTCAACGACCAATCTACGTCGTTGGGGAAGTATTCGATTCAAAACAAGCTAAGTGAAGATCTGCTAGCTGCAACTAGCGCGCAGGCTCTTTTCCCCGATGACACTCTGATTCGAAGCGAGAGCGAATTTACAAATGCTGTAAAAAAAGCTAAACCACAAATTGTTACAGTTGCAGATAAAATTAATCGAGTGGTTAATGATACTTTTGAGTCATATTCGAAAGTGCGGGAAAAACTTCATTCGAATACTAGTCAGTCAGTTCACTCTCTAAGAGAAAATGTAAATTCACATCTTTTTTCACTTCTATCTCCAGATTTTATAGCGACAACGCCGTATCTATATCTTCAACATTTCCCACGTTATTTAGAGGCTGTGTATTGTCGTATAGATAAATTCAGGTCGGACCCACAACGTGACTTGGCGTGGCAAGATCAAATAGCAAAATTCGAAAGTCAGATAGATAGAAACATTGAACTTAGCGTCAGTTTTCAACAAAGAAATAAGTTAATTGAGATTCGATGGTCGCTTGAGGAGCTTCGAGTATCGTTATGGGCGCAACAGCTTAAAACGTTATACCCAATTTCCTTCAAGCGAATTGAACGAGCTGTATCTGAAGCGTTAGTAACGGTCTAAAGTGATCATCTGCTAACACTTTAAGGAATTTTTTTAATCACCTCATCTGATTTGAGCGTGTAATTTGTAACTTTATAATTGGTATTCACATGATGATAGGAAATAAAATATTTAATGTACTTGCTAATTGGCTGGTTTTTGGTTTGTTTTTTATGACTGTCTCCGCTTTTGCGGTCGACTTTATCGTTCTTGGGGATATGCCCTATGGCAACGAACCGGAAGTTGAGGAGCAGTACCGAGAGTTAATCGAGCGTGTTAACGACGAGCGCCCAGATTTTGTAATTCATTTAGGGGATATTAAAAGTGGGTCCACACTGTGTTCTGATGAATTTTACATGCGTCAAAAAATACTATTTACAGAGTTTACGGCTCCTTTTTTCTATACCCCAGGGGATAATGAGTGGACTGATTGTTACCGGACTAATAATGGTGCTTTCGACCCATTGGAGCGCCTTAAAAAACTGAGGCAAGTCTTTTTTGATGAAAGTTATTTTGCACAGAATGGGTTTCTTGGAGTGCAAAGCCAGGGTATTTTGGTGGAGGAGTTCTCAGATTATATTGAGAACCAAATGTGGGTTGTTTCGGAGACAATATTTTTGTTGATCCATGTTGTGGGTAGCAACAATAATATGGATTCCATTAGTGCTTCTGGGGAGCGTGAATTTTTGCTGAGAGAAAAGGCTAATAAGCAATGGATTAATCGGGCTTTTGATCTCCTAAAGGAGGACCAAATAAGCGACCTTGTAGTCGTTTTCCATGGTGAGCCCTTTGTTGACTGGATGATGCCGCAACCATCTTTGCTTTATCCGGGGTTTTCGGAGACAGTCGGAGCTTCTCTATTTGAAAAGGCTATGAAAACAGATAAGAATATTCTTCTGATTAATGGAGATACTCATCGTTATAAATGGGATCATCCATTTTACGGAGCGGGACTTAATAACGGAAATGTATCTCGTTTGGTTGTCCCTGGAGCTAGAGATATGCGGGCTGTAAAAATTAGCATCCAAAGAAATGGTGAAAACTACTATAGTCTCGATCTTATTGAATAGGGACGCTTCGAATGCCACATTTGCCAGATCTTTCGCTTCGTTTTAGCTTTCTGATCTTGGTTAATAAGTTATGTCTTTACTGGATCTGAGTTAATTACATTTGCCTTTGCATTTAATAACTCTCTGCGCACAGTTGATATCTTCGAAGCTTTGCTTTGCTGCAAAGCTGTAATTTCCTCCGGAGTGGAAGGCGCCGGCACCGTTACATTGTAGGCGCTTAGTCACATAAACTGGCGCTGTTATCCATCGTACATTTGCGCATCCTGGACTGCCCGCTCCAAATTGAATACCTAATTCATAAGTTCCACAAAATCCAGCGCGATGTGTAACGTCGCCTTCAATCTTCCATTGTCCATCATCGCGCAACCAGGCTTTAGTAGTCCCGAACTGGAAGTCCATTCGTGCCGCTTGGGTCGCTCCAAGATTACTTGATAGCCGAGCCTCTGATGACAGGGTACGTATTTCCTCGGCGGAAAACACCGAGCCTGCCCCGATTGTAAATATAATTCCTAAACAGAAACGTAAAGTTTTATGAGCCATCCATTCAATTTATCACGAATAAAATTTACTAGCCAGTTCGTTGGGGAAGTGTTTAGTAACATTTGTTACTAATTTACGAGTTGTGGTCTCGCGACTTTCATGGCTTAGTCTTAGCAGGATCCCTGCTCGCGCAGGTTCAAGTTTATAATGTGTGAGACCGTTCTTTGTGAATAACCAAGGGGTGCTTTAATACTAAGTATCCGATTTATAGTTAGCTTATTTGGTTCGATTTTAATTCTCAGCAGTGGTAGCACAAAAGAGATGATGATGAAATCAGCGCTAGCATGATCCATGCGAGACTTGGAAATTATTCCCAGTAAGGTTGAGCGTTAAGGCTTGAGAACTAATTGCTGTGCTAAATGTCATGGAAAAAATTTTTGGTGTACTACGAATGCTGAAAGATCTAAGTTGACTTACCGAGAAATGGGAGCAGGTCATCCACCCTGCATTATTCGCTAGCACAGATTACTTTGATGACATAAATTTTGGCTATTTACCTTACCTTTACTCCATTAGGCGATCGGGGCTTAATTATTGAACTCAATTGCGATGATCCTACCGCTCGGTCTTCGGTGTCTGGCATGGTCGCAGATAAAATTCGAGCTTTGAAAGTTAAAGGTGTCACTGATATCGTTCCTGCGTTTAGTAAGCTCGCGATTCATTATGATCCCATACAGTGGATGCCTTCTTCATGCGACTCTCCATATGAAGAAATCGTAAGATATTTAAATCAAAAACTTGATGGCATTGAAAATGACGCAGAACCCGCTGCAGTTAAAATGATTCATATACCCGTTTGCTATGACAAAAAAGTAGGCCTAGATCTTTTAGAGCTATCGTCATATTTGAATACGTCTACCAACGATTTAATACAGTTACACTGCTCAAACACCTACACTGTAGGTGCGATTGGTTTTGCGCCCGGATTTCCGTATTTAGAAGGTTTAGATTCTTTGCTGTCTGTTTCTCGGCGAAGCGAACCACGCATTCGCGTTCCAGCAGGTAGTGTGGCTATAGCAGCTGGGTACACTGGGATTTATCCTTCTATGTTGCCAGGTGGATGGCATATAGTAGGACGCACGTACGTGAACCTTTTCGAAACTCAGGAAAATACTGGTGCTCTTTTGAGTGTTGGAGATAGAGTCCGTTTTGATCCAATTTCAATAGAAGAATTGAATTTACATCAGGCTTCGAAAGATCATAAATGACCGCGACACAATCTCATCTAATCGAGATTTTGAATCCTGGATTGTTAACCACTATTCAGGATCAGGGGCGCGTAGGCTGGCAGGGACACGGTGTTTCCGTTTCTGGCGCTGCTGATTTGAACTCGATGATGGTTGCGAATTTGTTGGTAGGAAATGATGGTAACGCACCAGTAATTGAATTTGTTATGTTGGCCCCAACATTATTTTTTTCTAGAGATTGTGTTATCGCTTTTACTGGCGCGAATTTTTCATTTACGATCAATGATGTTTCACTACCACATGGTCGCCCCGTAAAAATTTTTGCCGGCAGTACGCTGAAGGGCGGTCGATCATCTGGAGGTACGCTCGGTTATTTGAGTGTTTCTGGTGGGGTGTGCGTTGATAAAGTTATGGGTAGTGTCGCTACAGATACTGGCAGTCATTTTGGAGGTATTGCTGGTAGACGGTTTAAAACGAGTGATAAGGTAGCAGTCCGTGAAAGTTCTGAATCCTTTACACTCTTCAAAAATGTGAAATCGCAAGGCACATTACCTTTTATCTCCCCAAATTGGGGGGTGAAGGATTTATTTGATGTCCAAACGTCTGAGGACATATTGCTCAGATTTATACCAACAAAAAGATGGTTTGACTTATCCGATCAGACGCGCAGGGTCTTTTTATCAAATACTTACCAGGTTACGAATCAGTCAAATCGCATGGGCATTCGGTTAGTAGGAGAAGAAATCGAGATAGAGCAAATTCAATTACAGCCTTCTGAGCCTGTTGTGATGGGGACAATACAGATCCCGCCTAACGGACAACCCATAGTATTGTCAGTTGATAGACAAACAATTGGCGGATATCCATCTATCGGGGTAGTGGTCTCTATAGATCGTATGAAGTTAGTTCAGGTTCAACCAGGAAATAGCTTACGTTTCGTAGAGACTTCGTTGTCCGATGCTCAGGGAGCATTGATTCGGGAGCACAATGCCATGGAAGACTTGGTTCGTACAATCGCAAATCGCCTCCAAGAGCTAAATTTATGATTTATAGAATTGACTTGAATTGCGATCTTGGAGAATATCGATCTGCCCATGAAGAACGTAAAGAAATAGCAATAATGCCGTTTTTGAGCTCGGCGAATATTGCTTGTGGATTGCACGCGGGAGATGAACGAGTCATACGGGCAACGATACGAAGAGCAGTAGAATTTGGTGTTGGAGTAGGATCTCATCCATCGTTTCCTGATCGAGAAAACTTCGGTCGGAAAGCTATGGCTCTACCAGAAGTTAAGTTGAGAGAAGTTGTATGCCGCCAGATTGAAGAATTTGCTAATCATGCTTCCGTCTGTGGCGCCAACATGACTCACGTGAAAGCGCATGGTGCGCTTTATAACATGGCTGCAGTTGACCTAAGTTTAGCTATAGTTATTTGCGAGGTTATTGCTAATTTTGATACTGAGATGCTGGTGTTCGGGCTCGCTAATTCTAATTGGGTTGAGGCTGCCGAAATTACAGGGCTTCGTATTGTAGAGGAAGTATTTTCTGATCGGCGCTATCTTTCTGGTTCCGAACTCGTACCGAGGGTAAATCAGCATGCGTTGATTACCGATATTGTTGAGGCGGAACAACAGGTACTAAAAATGGTTCGTCAAAAACTGGTGACGAGTTTAGATGGCATTGATCATCGTTTGGTGCCAGGCACAGTCTGTATTCATGGCGACAGTCCCGAAGCTAATGTTTTTGCAAAAACATTACGCTCATCTTTAGAGCGGGAGGGAATTCAGATCCTGTATCCTCAGAGCGTGAGGTAGGTTGCTTTGTGGTGATGCCTATCATGTTATATGGTCGAGTAATCAATACATCTGAGGGTGATAACTCTACTTTTTGATTTAAGTACAATATAGAAATTGGTTTGAAGCTATCAGTAAAGCAGTCGCTTACACGATAAATTTTTTTTGAAATAGCATTTCCGTGGTGTATGAATTGTGAATATAGGTTTAGTAATTATTGGTGATGAGATCCTTTCGGGAAGACGGAAGGACCGTCATCTCGAAAAATCGATTGAGATATTACATGCTCGTGGATTAAAGGTTGAGTGGACTACTTACCTGCCTGACAGTCCTGAGCTTTTGCAGAAGACATTTGAACGTACCCTAGGCTCGGGCGATACTATTTTTAGTTTTGGCGGCATTGGCGCAACGCCTGATGACTATACTAGGCAGTCTGTGGCTGATGCGCTTGCCGTAGATGTAGTGATTCACCCTGACGCGAAGCAAGAAATAGAAAACCAGTTCGGAGGCGATGCGTATCCGAATCGTATCAAGATGGGTATGTTTCCAGAGGGCTCAAGAATAATTCCTAACCAGTTTAATCGCATCCCCGGTTTCAGTATTAAACAACATCATTTTTTGCCAGGCTTTCCATCTATGGCATGGTCTATGATGGAGTGGGTATTAGATAACGAGTACGCAGTGCATCATGTGGCGGACAGGGATATCGAACGATCCATCCTGATATTTGATGTGCCAGAGAGCTCTCTAATCCCATTGATGGATGAGTGTTTAAATAAATATCCAGGATGTAAGGTATTTAGTCTACCAACTCTTACTGCTGAACGGCTGCGTCGCGTGGAGTTAGGTGTTAAGGGTAGAAGAGAGGTAGTAGATGCAGCGTTCGTACATCTTAAAAAAACTGTCAATCAACTTGATTGTGAGTGGACTGAGTTACCTCCTCGGCTTTAACATCATCTGTTTTAGAAGATATATTTGATATTTTCCAGTTCTCGACAGCCCAACTAATAATATTCCTCGGATTTTCGTTTTTAAGTCCTATGGGGGGGGACTGAGATAAGAAAGTTAATGCGTTAAACAGTGTTGAACTCGCTAATTCTAATTTAATTGATTCGGCTTTATTCTGTTTTGATAGTTTTTGTCCTTCTTTGTTTTTCACTAACGGCAAGTGAAGGAACTTAGGGGTTCGATGCCCTAGTATGCGCTGAAGTTCACGTTGTCTCAAGCTTGAGAGCAGCAAGTCTTCTCCTCTAACTATATGAGTAATACCCGTGTGATGATCATCCAAAACACTTGCCAATTGGTACGAGACCGTTGCATCTGGTTT
Organism: Betaproteobacteria bacterium; assembly: GCA_009886305.1. Lineage (GTDB taxonomy): Bacteria > Pseudomonadota > Gammaproteobacteria > Burkholderiales > Eutrophovitaceae > Eutrophovita. The sequence continues at coordinate 3,124 of QXZO01000068.1, read as the reverse complement.
AAAAACAGCGAAATCCCCAGAAGATTTACTCAGATCGTCAGTTATCGATCCTAGCGCAGCATCATCTATAGATACCGTGCACGGTTGACGCAAATCTATTCGGTAACTTCTTATGAGCTTATTTTTTGTTGAATTAGTCTTACAATATCCACTGTAAATCAATTCGTCGCCTTGAGGGGTCGAATGCTCACGAATTGCCTTTCGACTGCAAACGCAGGGATATATATCAAGCTCTTTTTTTAATTTATGCTGCCAACTGTCATACATCAGTTTGTGCTTGCTTTGGTATATTGGCCGGTCATCCCAATACAGTGCATAACTATCTAACATCCTTAGTATATTAGAATCTGCTCCCTTTACTGTTCGGTCTTGATCGAGGTCATCAATACGGATCAACCATTTCCCATTTTTAGACCGCGCGTCTAAGTAGCTTCCAACTGCGGTAACAAGTGATCCAAAATGAAGTGGACCAGATGGAGTTGGCGCGAAACGTCCAACATACATTTTTATTGGTTATTGACCTCGCGCACGTATAGAGCGCACGGAAATTAAAAGAAGGACGAAGAGAAGTAATGATAAAACCAGCTCGCCGAATGCCATTAGTTGATGTAAGCCTGAGTCAGCGTAAGCGCGAACTACTCCTTCTATGAAATACGGAAATACTAAAAGTACTGCATATTGGTATGCACGTAGATTATTTCGTAAAATTCCGATCAACGGCAGGATGATTGGGACGCTCTTGAGAATTAACCAGGAGCCATCAGGGTTTAATGGTGCGATATATCCCTCCCAAGCCAGGCACCATAGACTCATCAGGATGATCCCACCACTTGAAAATAATTGGTGAGTACGCATTAATTGATTGAATTACTCGTTTTCTGATTTAGTTTCATCGCTATCGAGGCAAGATGTTTGCCTTGCGCGATACAAAGAGACTTTTCCTCTGCAGAGATCGTTCGTTCTCCATCTTGACCAGCGAAGTGGCTGGAGCCATAAGGGGTACCGCCGGTTACAGTTGTGTGCAGTTCACGTTCTGAATATGGGATTCCGGTTATTACCATTCCGAGATGAATTAAGGGAAACATCATCGTTGCTAATGTAATTTCATGGCCGCCATGCATCGATGACGCTGAGGTGAATACTGTCGCCGGTTTTCCTATAAGGTCTCCAGCGTGCCATGCGCCTCCAAGTTGATCTATGAAGTATTTCATGGCGGAGGACATATTTCCGAAGCGCGTTGGACTGCCGAGCGCTAATCCAATACAAGCACGTAGATCATCAATTTCTACATATGGAGAACCTATTGCGGGAATAGCTGATTCAGTTTGTTCCGTATTAGCAGACACAGAGGGGACGGTTCTCACGCGCGCAGCAATGCCCGGTACCATTTCGATCCCTCTAGCTATGAGCTTTGCCATTTGTTGAACGCTACCGTTCCGAGAGTAATATAAAACAAGTATTTCGGGCATTATGAGTTGACTGTTACTTGATGGGTTTGTTCGCGCAGCTTATCAATAATTTCATCTAAGGCTCTATCGCTAGCAATAGATGAGCTTTCGCCAGTCAACCGATCTGTCCACTCAAGTTTTCCATCGTTAATTCCACGTTCACCCACAGTTAGTCTATAAGGTATCCCGATCAACTCAAGGTCTGCAAACATAACGCCGGGTCTTTCTCCGCGATCATCAAGTAAAACTTCCACGCCCGTCTGCATGAGCTTTTGCTCCAGATCGTCACAAAAATCCTGCACTAACACACTTTTTTTGTAACCTATTGCTGCGATTGCTAAGCTATATGGCGCAATAGATTGTGGCCAGATAATCCCTTTGTCATCATGTCCTTGCTCAATAGCTGCCGCAACTATTCTTGATACGCCGATTCCATAGCAACCCATTTCGGTAGATTTACTTTTACCTTCTTTATCGAGATATTGACATTTCAGAAGATCGGAGTATTTCGTCCTGAGTTGAAAAATATGACCAACTTCTATTCCACGGCGAATTTCAAGAGTCCCTTTACCATCTGGACTCAGATCTCCTGAAACTACGTTCCGAATGTCTGCGACCTCTATGTCATTTTTTAAGTCTCGGTCGAAGTTAACACCAGTTAGATGAAAGTCTTGCTCATTAGCACCACATGTGAAGTTTGACATAATTTTGGCTGCACGATCACTGATGATTCGAATATTCAAATCGATATTCACAGGTCCGATAAAACCAATTGGGCACCCCAAATACTTTCGGACTTCCTCATCTGTTGCAAAACGAAATTCATTCATACCCTCAATTTTTGATAATTTGATTTCATTGAGTTGGTGATCACCTCTAATGAGAATTAAAACAAATTCATCATTTGCAATTAAGGCGAGAGTTTTTAAAATATCTGACGTTGATTTTTTGAGATGTTTCGCTACGTCATCGCATGTTATTGCTTTTGGCGTTGATATTTTTGTTAAAGAAGCCATGCTTTGCCGTTTAATATCTTGAGGTGCCACTGCTTCGGCTAATTCAATATTTGCGGCATAATCGGATTCAGGGCAGTAAGCAATTGCATCTTCACCGGATTCGGCTAAAACATGAAACTCATGTGATCCAGTTCCCCCAATTGCGCCTGTATCCGCTGCAACCGGACGGTATTTGAGGCCTAGGCGTTCAAATATTCGACAGTAGGTGTCGAACATGTTTTGATACTCTCGCTGAAGGTCAGCGAAATCTGTATGGAATGAATACGCATCCTTCATAAGAAATTCTCGCGCACGCATGACTCCGAATCTAGGGCGAATTTCATCTCTAAACTTTGTTTGAATTTGATAAAGATTAATTGGGAGTTGGCGATAAGACTTGATGTCTTGTCTTGCAATATCTGTGATAACTTCCTCGTGAGTAGGTCCGAAGCAAAAATCACGATCGTGACGATCTTTAATCTTCAGCATTTGTTCACCAAAAATTTCCCAGCGGCCAGATTCTGCCCAAAGTTCGGCTGGTTGGATTGCGGGCATGAGTACCTCGAGGGCACCCGCTTTTTCCATCTCATCCCTCACAATGCTCTCTACTTTTTTAAGGACTCGATACCCTAACGGAAGCCACGAATATAGTCCTCCTCATAATTTTTTGATAAGCCCGGC
>QXZO01000067.1 GCA_009886305.1 Betaproteobacteria bacterium | reverse complement strand
TAAACATAAAAGACGTATATTGGGCGAGTCAAAGAACTAAGAACATATGAATAAATATTTTTAAACACCCTCAAAGGGTTCTGCAATCCTCGCACATAGCTCGTCAAGGCCATCAACAAACCTTGGACTAAGACGCATCAAAAGTTGTGAGTCAGCTTCAATTGTTTTCATCGATAAAGACCGATAAAAATGAAAAAGAGAAATTGCCTTTGAATCATTAACCAAGTCCACACCGGTTAAATCCAAAATCGTGTCCGCTCCAGATAAAAGCATAGTTTCAATAGACACCGAACCAGCAGTAAATGGATATTTTTCTCCGACGTTAGTCACGCCACAAAGTTTAAGTGCCTCGTTAATATAATGATCACGGCCAATTGTGAAGATCGGCTTATCCCAAATTTTGATAAAAACTTTGGTGTGACGATTGCTGCGTCGGTGACGATCGATATTCAGGATTTTATTCTTAATCGAAAAAATAAGCTCATTAGCCGTTTTTTCAGTTCCGAAGAGGCGACTAACATCAATAATTTGATGCTCAAGATCAAAAAGATCAGTCGCAGAAAGAATATAAACAGGGATACCGAGACGTTCTAACTTGGATATGTCCGCCGCTTTATTACCTTCCTCCCAAGCTAATACTATCGTTGGCTCGAGAGTGATAATTGCTTCGAAGTCCACTCCGTTAAATCCGCCTACAACCGGGTGCTTTATTGCATCCACAGGATAGTTAGTCCCTGCCATAACGCCCACCATATACTCTCCAGCACCAGACGCGTAAACGATCTCTGCTAAGTGGGGAGATAAAGTTACAATTCGATGCTTCTTTGGCAACTCGTCATCAGCTAAAGGCTCTCGAAAATCACTTAGGGCACTGCCGAAAATAATAAGTGCGCAAAAAAATAAAAAAACTCGCAACGTCATCTACCAACCATGAAGTAATACTCGACTTAAATGGCTATTCAAGAGAGATCTGTACCGCCTACTGTGAGGCCATCAATACGTAGCGTAGGCTGTCCAACTCCAACAGGAACACTTTGGCCATCCTTGCCACAGGTTCCGACACCAGAGTCCAGCGACATATCGTTACCAATCATAGACACCCGAGTCAAAACATCTGGACCGTTCCCGATTAATGTTGCCCCTTTAACAGGTTTAGTAATTTTTCCATTCTCTATAAGGTAAGCCTCAGAGGCAGAAAATACGAACTTCCCGCTAACAATGTCAACCTGACCACCACCAAAATTTGTTGCGTATATTCCGTTGGGTACCGACGATAAAATCTCATCACGCTCCATCGTGCCGTTGAGCATGTATGTATTAGTCATTCTTGGCATGGGCACATGTGCATATGATTCGCGTCGCCCATTCCCTGTAGGCGCCACCCCCATCAAGCGCGCGTTGAGTGTATCTTGCATATAACCACATAAAATACCGTCCTCAATTAGTACTGTTTTAGCCGTTGGCGTGCCTTCGTCATCGACGGACAACGAACCTCGACGATCTGGAATAGTCCCATCGTCCACTACTGTCACACCTTTAGCAGCAACACGCTCACCAATACGACCTGAGAATGCGGAACTACCTTTCCGATTAAAATCACCTTCTAATCCATGACCAATCGCCTCATGCAATAAAATTCCCGGCCAGCCCGCACCCAAAACAACAGTCATTTCACCCGCAGGAGCAGGCCCAGCATCCATATTGATTAACGCCTGATCGACCGCCTTTTGGGCGTAGTCCTTTAATCGTTCGTCGTTAAAATAATCGTAAGAGGAGCGACCACCGCCACCAAATGAACCTTGTTCACGGCGTCCTTTATGCTCAATTATCACCTGAATAGAAAGACGAATCAGAGGCCTAACGTCACTAACAACATGACCATCAAGCCGGGTGACTAAAATAGTATCGTGAACAGCGGCCAAATTGGCGACGACCTGTGTAACTCTAGAATCAATCTGTCGGGCATAGCCCTCTACTCTTTCCAAAAGACGTATTTTTTCTGCGTTTGACAAACCAAGTAATGGATCTTCACTAGAGTACAGTGGTGACGACGTAGCGACTCTTGTTGGCATCGCTTGAGTACTGCCTTGGCCAGCAATAGCTTTCGTTGCATCTAGAGCTGAATGAATTGCCGCGATGGAAATCTCATCCGAATAAGCAAACGCAGTTTTTTCATCTACGATGGCACGAGCACCCACGCCTTGATCGATATTAAAACTGCCAACTTTAACGATTCCATCTTCAATTGACCATGACTCTGACCGACTGTACTGAAAATACAAATCTGCATAATCAAGTTTTTTGGTTGCTATACGCGAAAACAGGTTCGGCAACTCATCCAATGTGAGTCCCCCTGGATTCAAAATCACCTCGTTCGCATGCTCCATACTTTTATCACTGAAATTCATATTCCTCTTACCACGGGTTTATTTAATTATTTAATTATTTAAAAACTCAATTTTCCACACTTGCGGCGTAACATTTTCACGGCGAACCTCGCTGTACACGACTAACATCAGGATCGCTCCAATTGCCCTTAACGCGATAATGCCGTGTCGCTATCCTATCAAATGGATTACCCAGTAATTTTTGCGCTAAATAAGCGGCCAAACCGATCGCTGGATTCGCCGCCACGGCGCCTGCTACTGAAGCAGCACCTGAAATTTTTGGTGTAACGAATACCTCCAAATTCTGCTCTTTTCGAACTAAATTAGCACTACCAGTAATAGCCACTGATGCCGAAGTACCGTCCATGAGCAGTTTATCAGTACGAACAACTCCATTTTCAACTATCACATCGGAGGTTATGTAATCAAAACTAAATCCCGATGAAAATACATCTCGAAAATCAAGGGTTATACGTCTTGGTAACGCTTGCAAACTCAGGAGGCTAATGATATGTCCAGCACCAGGGTTAATTTTCAAAAACCTTCCGTCGTGCACCTCAAGATTCAGTGTTCCATTTAGTGTTTCCAAATCTAACGCAAATGGACTTCCCTGCCAACTTACAGAGCCACTAAGTCGCCCAGAGCCACCATCCATATATTCGCTACCCTCAAGACTGAAAAGATATTGGCCTACGTCTTCCACGTTAAACTCAACCTCATATTCAACTTTTGGCTGTATTCCTGGTTGCCATTGGCCCCGCATCGTTAGTGTTCCCATTTCTGTGATGGTCGAGAGTTCCCCAATATCCCAACGCCCATTATTAGGTGTCGCTCTGAATGTCACCGCACCTCGCTCAACATCATCAAGCTCAAACTTATCAATGACTGCATCAATCGCTATTAGCGGTTGATGCACTTCGGTTTTTTGGGTCTTAGATTGTGGCTTATGAGCGGACCTTCGCATCGCTAACCGTGTCAAATGAACAGAGAGCTTAGCGTCATCACCACCATATCCACTGAACGCGATCTTTCCCGACACTTTCTCACTATCTACAGAAAATAAACCATCATTTCTTAAAAACTGACCGCTAACCTTAACGCTTTCGTACGCATTACCATACACATCAACGCGATCGATCTGCGTATCTACCAATATAGTCAATGGAAACACGTCAGTTAAGCCTTCTTGTTTTCTTTTATCAAAAAAATGACGCCAGCCATCTATGTCTACACCAGAAATATTTCCTCCGATGAATAGAACGTTATCCTCGACAAGATCCGCACTATTAATGCTTCCTTTGACTAAGTTGCGATTAAAAAATACTAAATTTCCTACTTTTCTGTTTCCATCAAAGAACGTTACTTCTCGAAACCCCGATTTTTTTGAAACATATATGACTTTAAAAAGTTGTTTTTTACCCCCTAACCTATCCAAAGGACTAGGCAGCTCCGAAATCAAACGTTCTAGCTCAACATTTAAATCTATTTGTAGTTCACTTGACTTAAACTCAAGCACTCCCGATGATCCAATCTGACCGGAAAAATCAATAGGGATATTTAAATAATCCATAAAAGCCTTGGACGAAGTATCCGCCGTAAACTCAATTCTTCCTAAACCGCGGTCTACATTCTTAGAGGCGAAGGTGGCTTGACCATCGAAGATTCTAGCCTGGCCGTTACGAATGGTAACCGCACTTTTATTGAATTCCACCAAAGCCTCGAAATCCTCTAATTCAGGAGCCTTATCGTTTATCCTCAACCTCGAACCAATGAGGCTAATCACGCCATCGACCAGTGTATTTTTACGATTCAAGAGGGGAATTTCCAAACTAAGTCCAAGCTCTCCATAACCATTACCAAC
>QXZO01000066.1:4566-9837 GCA_009886305.1 Betaproteobacteria bacterium | reverse complement strand
TGTGCCTAGTACAAATATTGGTGAGACTGCGTTTGGTCAGGATGGAACGTATACCTACACAGCAGGGTTTGTCCACAACGCATTCAGAAATGACAGTAATATTCCTCACATAAACTCCAACAGTACAGAATTTATTTATCGCTTAAGAGACAAGACCGTTGACGTATCGATCAGCGGACAAATCGATCATAACAGTTTGGGTGCTCAACAGGGCGGGACTCCGACCCCAGCCGCATTCAATATTCAGGTGAAAAATGAGCCAATAGCTCAATTCGTAGACAGTTTCAACGTTGGAAATATGAAATGGACGACTGACACGTCCGTATTGCCGAGCGCTGTCGGCCTGGATGCGGATGACACCTTTACAATTTCCAGTTCGACATCGGAAGATGTAACTCAGATGGAATTTCAACTTAGCGTGGATGTCTTTCAGGATTCGCAGACAGATACCTCTGTGGTGCTCACGACAGACTTCGCAAATGGTCGGAATGGAGAGAGTTCGTCTTTGGCGCAAGAAATGGGTGCGCCAACCATTACCGATTAGTGTCTTGTAGATCGAATCACTGGCCAGGCGATTATTAGTTTGGCGTTCCTGTGGCCGCATAAAATAGATATTTTTAGTCTGATTAATTCTTTTGGTTAGTTACTTGTCGAGCGCGGTTCACCAGTTAATTGTTAATTCATTTAGGTATATGGCCTTGATGTAAGTGCGTGGTGAGGTGGGAGTGCTATGGTAAAGAGAGTATTAATTAGTGAATAGATAGCCGACTTGACATAATATAGATTATACGCAATGTGGATTATATGTGGATTAATACAAAAGACCGGTTATATCGGCTAAACTTTGTATCGTAAGAGGTTTAAGCGCACATCAAGTTATATGTACTACTAAATTTATATAATTTTATTGTTATAAATCAATTATTTTTACTGATTTTATAATCTATTTTATTAGGATGCCTACATGCTCAAAGTATTAAAACTATTAGTAATATTTATAACCGTGGGTCAACTTACAACTGCGCATGCGGCAGATACTTATTGTAAGCTGACAGTAAACGGTGGTATCGGTATGAATGGATCCTGTACTTTTAATTCTAAGACCGGAGAGTTTTCAGATGGATTGTTAAGAACAGCCTGTCGTTCCGGGATGTCGGAATGTCATCCAGATGACTTAGAGGTTGTTCGCGGTGGCGTCTTTGGGAGCGTCAAGGCAAAAGACGGTGCCTGGGAGTTTTGCTGGAATAACGGAGGCTATACTCAAATAAACGAGTGCTTTGAGGGTCTTAAGAAAGAATATAGTTGCTGGATAAGGCCGCATAAAGTTGTGTTTTGTATCGACAAGTAAGCGGTAGTTATGCCGTAAGAGCGAGCAACTGATTCATCACCTTAAATCTTCGTAATCGCCTTCATAGGGAATTACGTGTCGAACGCCACCTTTGGGGTATTTGCTGTCACCTTTGCGTCTTGGGATTAAGTGAATGTGGCAGTGCCATACCGATTGCCCAGCCACCAGACCACAATTCATACCAATGTTGAAACCTTCGATCCGTTGATCTGATTCCAATAGAATTACTCTTTGCTCATGAATTAGCTCATTTACAGCCAAAACTTCATCAGGAACTAACTCAAAGTAATCCAGGGTATGTCGTTTAGGAATAATCAGCGTGTGCCCTTCTGCCACTGGAAATCCATCTCTGACAGCGAAAGCAAGCTTGTTTTCCGACACTATGCGTTCGCGATTCGACGTTTGTAGATCGCAAAATAGACAGCCAGCGACACTCATTCTAGTGCCTGTTAGAAATACTGGTACTGTTTCACGGCATCTTCATCCCAGTCGAGACCGTTACCAATGCGGTCAGGGACTATTGCCATACCGTCTTTAATCTCAAAGGGCTCCTTAACAAGTGGATTGCCCCAGTCTCGGTACTCAAGCCAATCTGCTGATTCAGACGCCTTTAGTAGATGGGCTGACACCTCAGGATATAGATGACTGGACAACGGAGCATTGGCAGCACCTGCGATGGCAGCAGCGCTCATCCAGCCCGTTACGCCACCAATTCTCATGAGATCAGGCATGTATAGATCGGCAGCATTTGCCTGGATTGCCTCAAGGAATGAACGAGGTCCATATATGTTTTCTCCGATTGATATAGGCGTTTTTATCTCTCGGGTTAGTTGTGCATTTTGAGCATATGTATCGAATACTATGGGCTCTTCAAACCAATACATTTCTTGATCATCCAGTCCGTGAAGTCTGGTGATTGCCTCTTGAATTGTTTGTCCTTGATTGAAGTCAACCATGAGATGGATGTCATCCCCAACTGCATCTCGAACTATTTCAATTGCTTTGATATCATCCTTGAGCCGAGGTCGCCCAAGTCTCATTTTGATAGCTTTAAACCCACCTTCGTTGACTAACTCGTCGGCCTCTTTAGCTAGTTCGTCGAAGGGAAGTAGCCATAATCCATTAGTGTTATAAGTTCTTATAGGACCTGTAGAGCCGCCTAATATGTTCGCAAGTGGCATATTCGCAGCTTTAGCCATAGCGTCCCAAAGAGCCATATCCAGACCGGCAGCGGTAATAACACTCACGCCTTGTCGGCCGATTAAATGCAATGAGCCGATGATTTCTCGATACATATCTGCAGGATGAATTGTCCGTCCTTTAAACTTCTCAGCCATGTCATGTAACGCTGGGGCTATATATTTGACAGAGTCTTTTATGTATGGCTCAAGGTAACTTCGTCCAACGATGCCTTCCTTGGTTTGAACATCAATGAGAATTAAAGGCCAGTCTGTAAATTGACCCACTTTCGCAACTATCGGTCTTCGTAAAGGAACGAGCGCGGCACGAACATTAAGACTTTCAAAGGTGAGCTTTTCCATCAAATCCTCTTTATATTTTGTTTATTTAAATTGACTCATAACTTGATTTTACCTGAGTCGAATATTCCGTTTTCTATATGAAAAAAAGGTATTATCTTATCTGATGTTCTCCAAAATAGAACACAAATATTAATAAAACACTTTCTGTGTCCTTTTTAACGTTACTCAAAGGTAAAAACTTTAATGAAAAATATATTTATAGCTGCGCTCGGTTTGCTTGTATCTATGTCAACTGCTATTGCAGGGCATCATGAACATGACGCTGGAAAACTTTCCTTTATTTCGAACGGCGAAATGGTGATTGATAAGGTCACGGCTGGAGATATTAGCTTTACTACCGGTGAGCTCACTGGTCTTGGAAATGTGGGGGCTTCTTCATACGCCGCCCTTTCCCAGGGTACCGTTCTGACTTTTGACTGCACGGTTAGCGCATTAGACAAGGATGGACAATCAAACCTCTATGCTTTGTGTTCTATCAAGGATAAAGATGGCGATGAGTTTTCAATGGAAAATACAGCAGTTCGTGAACTTGGCTCGAGTGGTTCAGGAAAAGGAGTCCTGCGTGGAGTGAGTGGTAAATATGCAAAGATGATGGGTAACTGTGTGTACGATACAACTTACATGATGAACGACGGTGTATTCGTCTCCGTTTCTTTTGATTGTGATATGAAGCACTAATTTACCTTAAGCACTAAAGAAAGCACGGTAGGCATTAAGCCTGCCGTTTTTTATGATGGGAGCAGTTATGAGTGATTCAAACAAAAACGTTCGGACGAAATTTTTATTATGGTTAGGAGCTTTATCAATGGTTAGTTTAGGCGCTTGCGGATCCTCTGATAGTGATATGGGTCGACAAGCTAAGATCGAGCGTTTGCTTGAAGGGACATATGAGTTGACGAGTTGGAATGATGGTGATGATCAGTACGCACCTCCGACTGTTAAGGGCCGTATTACGTTCTATGATGGGACGATCGTCTTCATCATGCACAACAATATTGATAGAGATAAGCCGAGCACTCTTGCTTGGATGGGCGAATACCAGCTGGATGGCGATACTTTTGGTTATCGATATACCAACGCCTCAACCTTTAAAACTGAAAATGGATCTGCCAGTGAGACAAATCAGGTTCCTTGGACAGAATTTAGGGATTACGAAGTTTCAGAATTGACTGATACCACACTTAAGTTAGAAGCTAACGGTGGAAAGCAAGTGTTAGAGTTTGGTTCGGCCAAGATGGTCTACACCGATTTCGCACCAGCGAACAATGTCGGCTCTGGCAGTGGATTTGCGAATCGTGTTTGGAATCGGATTTCCGATAAGCCTTAATCGTCTCTTATAAATTTAGCAGAAAAGGCGCGTCCTCTTGGGAGCGCCTTTTCTTATCTAGAGCTAAGATTATCGGATGTAGGCACACTCAGAGAACTTCAGGACGGTCGCCCTCCTTTCAATGTAATTCGATGAAGGGATCTCAGCTCACCTTGATAGTCATTAAGAGGTAAATGTAATAGGCATCTATTGTCCCAAAGCGCCACATCACCGTTATCCCACTTAACGCGGCACTGATGCTCCTCTTGTGTCTGGTGTCTGAACAGCTCAGAAAGCAGAGCCTCACTGTCCTCTGCATTGAGCCCCTGAATACTGCACGTGTGAGCCGGACTAATATATAGACTTTTTTGTAGGGTTTCAGGATGAGTTCGAACCATGGGGTGTATTGCTGAAAAAGAGTTCGATACTTTCTTGTTTAGCTTTGAGGAATGATTCAAGCGAGTCGCGGATACTGCCTCAAGGTCTGACCGTGATTCAGCTTTATAAGACTGTAGAAGGCTTTTAAGTTTCTCAGGGAGCGTTTTATATGCATGATATTGATTTGCGAAGAGTGTGTCTCCTCCATTTGATGGAACATGTATGGCGTAGAGCATGCTGGCCATGGGAGGCTTTTCTAAGTAAATCGTATCTGTATGCCAAACACCACCAAAATTCTCTGTTTCTGATGGTTTTTTTAAAACATGTGTAATCTCAGGATGACCCTCTAAACCCTCTAAAAATGGATAAATATCTGGAGATCCAAAATAAGAGGCAAACCTAAGTTGTTCGGAGGGGGTTAGTTTTTGATTTTTGATAACCACAACGCTATGTCGCATCCATGCATGATGAATTTGTCGTAATTCATCTTCGTTAGCACTCCTTAAGGCAACGCCCTCGATGGTGCAGCCGACGATCTCATTTAGTGGCGTAATGCGCATTAAGTTGATAGTTATCTGAGAAAAATTATCATTTGTTTATTATTTGACACTAATTTTAATTAAAATGACCGCATTAAATCCACTTTCAAAGTGATTGCCTGATGCTCATCCAAAAAATAATCGATATACGACACCATA
>QXZO01000066.1:0-4556 GCA_009886305.1 Betaproteobacteria bacterium | reverse complement strand
AATTGTTCGAAATATCGATGATTTTCATCATTATTTTCTCGGCTTTGACCGTGGGCGCTCGAACTTTCAAGCAGCTTGAACCTTATCAAGACTTGCTCTCCTACCTTGATCTTCTTATCAGTATCATCTTCCTTGTTGAGATTATTATTCGTTATATCGCTGACGGAGACTTTAAGCGTTTCATTCGAGATCCCTGGAATCTTTTTGACACGATCATTGTTATTGGTAGCTTGATTCCGTTAGAGAGTTCTAATCTGGTTTTTGTAGGACGCTTGCTGCGTATCTTCAGGGTCTTACGATTGATATCCTTTATTCCGGAATTACGTCTGCTGCTGAACGCCTTATTCAAATCACTTCCAAGGCTTGGTTATCTCGTGTTGCTAATGTTTATTTTCTTCTATATCTATGGTGCCATTGGTTCGACATTATTTGGATCTATCAATCCATTTCTTTGGGGGGATATCTCGAAGTCTATGCTCACTCTCTTTAGGGTTATGACATTCGAGGACTGGACTGATGTGATGTATGAAGTGATGGAGTTTTATCCTTTTGCATGGATATATTTCTTAACGTTCATATTTTTTTCGGCATTTGCATTTCTTAACATGTTGATTGCGATCGTTGTCGATGTAGTCAATAAGGAGAATAAGGCGCTCAATTCAGCTGAAAGCGAGGATGAGCGTCACAAACAAGAATTGATGGATGGAATTAAAAAAATATCCGGCGAGCTTGAGCGCTTAAAGAATAGATTAGGCTGATTCTTTATTTAAAAATAATTTATGAAAATTTTCGGTCGTTTTTTGAGCAACAATATCAACAGGTAAATCTTTAACGCGAGCCAGTTCCTCCAAAACGAAACGTACGTAAGATGGCTCGTTAGTTTTGCCTCTATGTGGTATCGGGGCCAAATAAGGTGAATCCGTTTCAACCATGATGGACTCTATGGGTAGAGCCTTAGCAACTGTGCGAATTTCTTCAGCATTTTTGAAGGTCAAGATGCCAGAGAATGAAATTAGAAATCCTAACTCAATCGAAGCAAGTGCAAATGGAAGCGTTTCAGTAAAGCAATGCATGACACCGTTCACTTCCCCTCTTCCGCGTTCTCTAAGGATATCTAATGTGTCATGTCCGGCCTCACGTGTGTGAATAATGAGAGGTTTTTGGGTGATTTTAGCGGCGTCGATATGAGTACGAAAACGTTCTCTTTGCCATTCGGTATCACCTTTCGTCCGAAAGTAATCAAGACCCGTTTCGCCGATAGCGACCACTTTAGGATGGTCAGAGAGTGTAACTAATTGCTCAGTTGTAGGCTCCTCGCAATTCTCGTTATCAGGGTGCACCCCCACAGAAGCATATATGTTTGGATATCGTGTGGCTAAGTCTAAGATTTCATCCAACTTCTCTAACTTTACTGAGACGCATAGCGCTTTAGTCACGTTATTTTCTTCCATGCGCTTTAGGAGTCCATCAATATCCTCCCCGAGTTCAGGAAAGTTAATATGACAATGAGAATCAATTATTTGCATAACAGTGATACCTACGTTTGTGGCCATTTCAAAAACAAAGCTTCAAGTGCTAATCGTCTATTTAGTGGATGATTAGCGGATTTTAAATAATCATTAAATATACCTTGCCAGCGACTAAAGCCTTTAGTGCTTATTGAGCCTTTGATTCGTTCTATCTCAGTTTTCTTGTCTTCATGGAATACCGTGTCTTCCTTAATTTCTGAGAACATCAAGTCATGTAATAGCGCGTAGAAAATTCGTTGTAGCGTTGACACTTCTATTTTTTCACATAGTGTTGCTAGTGCGAATATATCAATCTGATTTTGACTTAGAAGTGAGATAATTTTTTCTCTATGACTAAAAAAATCTTGATCTTCCATCAGTTTTAACGAGGCTAATGGAGCATTGCCCGAAAGATTTATCGCTAACTCCTTTCGATATGGGTCTTCGGCCTGAGTCTGTATTTTAGCCGTAACCCAACTCGAAGCTTCTTGAGCTTTTGGAGGTCGCACATGAAGTTTCAGACACCGACTGAGTAGCGTCGGTATTAAGGTTTCCTTATGCCTAGCTATTAGGATGAAATGTATAAAATCAGCTGGCTCTTCTATATTCTTAAGTAGCGCGTTTGAGGCGCTTTGATTTAGATTCTCTGCAGGGTCAATGACAATTACTTTGGCATGTCCACGATGGGGCTTTGTGACGCAGAATGTCCCCAAGCTCCTTACGGATTTAACGCTGATGACATGTTTCGATTTTTTTGAGCTACTTGAGCTTCCTTCGGATGAGGAAGTATCCTCTTCATCGTTAGTCAGTAATTTAAAATCCGGATGGGTTTCTGCTGCAAACAGACTACAAGAGGAGCACTGTTCGCATGGATCGCTCACTGCTGATGTCCTTTCGCACAATACTGACTGCGCTAAATAATGCGCTAACGCGTTCTTTCCTATCCCCTCTATACCGTGTATCAAAAGAGCTGGGGGAAGACTACTTCCAATGTTGTTTTTTGGCTCATTGAGCCAAGGGTAGTCAACTAATTGCATATTCGATCAAGTTCTACTTGAACCATTTCTCGTATTTGACTTTTGGTACGTGATGAATCAATGACTTTAATTCGATCTGGGTGTTTATGTGCTCTGTCTAGATATGCATGTCTTACGCGCTCGTGAAAGTCCATGGCCTCTGATTCAAAACGGTCCTTTTTTCTTTGTCCCATGCGCCGCTGAGCGATTTCGATCGGCAAATCAAAAAAAAGCGTTAAATGTGGTTGGAAATTTCCTTGCACCCAAGCCTCCAGCGTTTCGATTCTTGATGGCGGAACCCGGGAGCCACCACCTTGATAAGCGAATGTTGCGTCAGTGAATCGATCGCAAACGACGATGGAGCCAGAATTTAGTGCGGGTTGAATCACGCGTGTTATATGCTCCTTGCGTGCCGCAAACATTAGAAGCACCTCTGTGTCAGAGTCTAGTGGGGTTTTTGCTTCTAAAATCATACTGCGCAACTTTTCGCTAAATATTGTGCCGCCAGGCTCGCGCGTCTGAACGACCTCCTTTTTCTGACTGCGTAAGTAGTTTACTGCGTAATCGAGCTGGGTGCTCTTCCCCGCTCCATCAATACCTTCAAATGTGATGAAAAGCCCTGTATTCACGTGTGTCCTCGCTGCTAGCGTTGGTATTTTCTCACTGCCCGATTATGGTCTTTAAGGTTATCAGAGAATTGATGCGTCCCGTCGCCTTTTGCAACGAAATAAAGAGAGCTTGTTTCCTCAGGCCTCATCGCGGCGCGAATTGAACTAAGGCTCGGCAACGCAATTGGGGATGGTGGAAGACCATTTCGAGTATAGGTATTGTAAGGAGTGTCATTCTTTAAATCTTTGTAGCGTATGTCGCCATCAAAGTTATCCCCCATCCCATAAATAACGGTTGGATCCGCTTGTAGACGCATTCTTTTCTTTAGGCGATTTAAGAAAACTCCTGCGATAATAGATTTTTCTTTTATAAGATACGTTTCTTTCTCAATAATTGAAGCCAAAATGAGGCCTTCGTATGGATCCTTTAAACGTATGTCTGGATAGCGCATTCGCCACTCTTCCTCTAGTACTCGAGTCATTTTTTCATGTGCAATGCTCATGATCCTTAGGTCGCTTGTACCACCAGTAAAAACATAGGTATCTGGAAAAAACAATCCCTCCGGGTGCCCGTAAGAGATATTGAGTTCACTAAGTATTCGCTTATTAGTCCATCCCGAGCTGTCATGGACAATTGCATCATGCTGATCTAGGGCGTCTCGGAGATCTGCGAACGTCCAGCCCTCCTGGATGCGTATACGATTTTTAGCGAAATAGCCTCGATGAATTTTTTGAAGGACTTGAAATCCTGTTATTCCGTCTTCAAATTGATATTTACCTGCTTTGATTTCAGACCCTAAGCCAAACACTCTCGCCAATAATTTAAAAGACCATCCGTCATGAATGACTGAGTTTTCTTCTAGTGTCTCTGTCGCATTTTTAAGCGTTGCACCCCGCTCAATCGTGACTAAGACGGATTTTTCTAACTCAATTGGCTTTAATCCACAAAATAGCAGCCAGACCAGAAATAGACACACAAGCGCAAAAACACCTAAGCCTAGTCGAATCATTAGTGTTTTTAGCTGTTCCAAGGCGTCCTATCCATCTGTTTTGCAGATGACCTACAGTGCCTCAGTCCAAACAGGAGAATACGAGGCTTCCATTAGTACCACCAAAGCCAAACGAATTTGAAATAGCTGAACGAATTGGCATTTTTCTAGCCTCATTTGGCACGTAATCCAAGTCGCATTCTGGGTCTTGGTCGTTAAGGTTGATCGTAGGCGGCGCCACTTGATCTTTAATCGCCAAAGCAGTGAACACCGCCTCAACGCCTCCCGCAGCGCCAAGTAGATGCCCAATACTTGATTTTGTGGAACTTACGACTAAATTATGTGCGTGGTCTCCAAACATGCGTTTAATCGCCACAGTCTCCGCAATATCACCCAACGGTGTTGAGGTGCCGTGAGCGTTAATATAGTCAACTG
>QXZO01000065.1 GCA_009886305.1 Betaproteobacteria bacterium | reverse complement strand
CCATCCTCATAAACCCCCGCCGTAGACTTAATATCAATCATTCATTCAACATAAATTTCTGAATGACATCAACACTTCGCCTTGCCGACCCAACTCTGAGCATCTTCTTGATTTCCTGAAATCGTGCACGCAAAGATCTTAATTTTTCTGGTCGAGAAAAAAGCGAAATTACTGCATCAGCTAATAAGTTCGGTCTTGCTTTTTCTTGTATAAACTCATCAACCAACATCTCGTCAGAGATAATGTTTGGAAGCGATACGAATTTTGTATTAGCCCTGCGCCGCATTAACCAAGCAGTCAATTTAGAGACTCTGTAAGTTACGACCATAGGGCATTCACAAAGCAAAGCTTCTAGAGTCGCAGTGCCCGAGGCAATAATTGCAAGATCGGCCGCCTTCAGGATGTTTTGCGTATTTCCCGCTGTGAATCTGATATCTCTATTCAAATATTTTCCACACTCAGATAAATATTTACGCGCAAAAGTAACCGCATTTTCATTTCTTAAAGGTATGAGAAAATGCACCTCAGGATACCTGGCTTTAATCATTGCGGCAGCATCACTCATTAACCCAAGATGCTGTTTTAACTCCGAGCGCCTGCTGCCAGGAAGCAGCGCTACGATTTTTTGATTAGGTGACAGACCTAACTTGTCTCGGTGACTCAGTCGGTCAACGTTCACTTCAATCTGATCTGCAAGTGGATGTCCCACGTAGGAAACAGGGATCCCTTCTTTCTCGTATATTTTTTCTTCGAAGGGAAACAAGACTAATATTCGATCTACTGAATCGCGTATTTTATGAATTCTTTCATAACGCCATGCCCAAATTGCAGGACTAACTAAATGTACAACAGGAATTCCACCCTTTCGCACGGACCTCTCTAAGGAAAGATTAAAGTCGGGCGCATCAATACCTACCACTAAGTCTGGCTCATAACTTACAATTCTTTTTATAAGAGCCGATCGGATCGCTAGAAGTCTGGGGAGGCTCCTGATAACCTCCACGTACCCCATTACTGAAAGTTCACCCATGGAATACCAAGCATCGAATCCATGCTCCAGCATAAGTGGTCCGCCTATTCCGACAGACTCCAACTGAGGAAACCTTTGATTTAGCTCTTCTAACAATGCGGACCCGAGCACATCTCCGGACGCTTCACCAACTACGATTACGATACGTAAATTGGATTTCGAAGACATCCTCAACGGATAATACTTCTGCCTGAGGTCGAGGACAAAAACTCAGATAATACGATCAGATCTGGAGACTCTTTTGCCATACGTGAAATTTCAACCTTAGCATCATTCAAAGTTAACGAAGAGCGATATAGCACCTTGTAAGCGTCCCGAATTATCTTGATTTGATCTGGTAAATACCCTCTTCTTTTCATCCCCTCAGCGTTAATACCATGAGGCTTAGCAGCATCACCACTACAGGTTACGTATGGTGGTACATCAGATAAAACAACGGATCCAACTCCTGTTAGGGCATGCGCGCCTATACGACAAAACTGATGGATACCACTAAATCCTCCAAGCATCGCGAAATCACCGACCTCGACGTGACCTGCTAATTGAGCACAATTTGCCAAAATGGTGTCATCTCGCACAACACAATCGTGCGCAATGTGCACGTAAGCCATTATCCAGTTTCGATCACCAACAACAGTTTTGACTTTATCCTGGATCGTACCCGTATTAAATGAACAAAATTCCCGAATGACATTATCATCCCCAATTTCCAGAGTTGTTTCCTCGCCATCATATTTTTTGTCCTGAGGCTGCTCTCCAAGAGAAACGTGATGAAAAATCCGATTGTTCTTGCCGATAACAGTTTTACCAGTTATCACCGAGTGATTTCCTATGCGTGTTCCAGAACCTATTGATACATGTTTGTCAATAACAGAATAAGCGCCGATCTCAACGTCTTCGGCTATCTTGGCTCCGGGCTCAACAATTGCTGTCTTATGAATCATACTTCTCTCATAGTGCACATCAACGTCGCCTCAGATGCGAGCTTCCCGTTCACTTCAGCTTTAGCTGAAAATTTCCAAATACCTTTAAGGTTTCGAACTATCTCAGCAGCGATCATCAACTGATCACCAGGAACTACGGGCTTTTTAAATCGCGCTTTATCAATACCCACAAAATACACCACATGGTCTTCGGGTTTGGTGATACCTAATGATTTGAATGCCAATAGGGCTGCTGCTTGAGCCATCGCCTCAATAATCAAAACGCCGGGCATCACAGGATGACCAGGGAAATGTCCTTGGAAAAATGGCTCATTAATCGTGACATTTTTTGTCGCGACTAGAGTCTTATTTGGCTCAAACGATTCCACTCGATCAATCAGTAAAAAAGGGTACCGATGAGGTAGAACCTTCATGATTTCATTAATATTCATAAACTTTTCCAATCTAATCGTGGGAGCTAACGCGGTTACTGCTCAGTAACATTTTTTTTGATATTTTTCGAAACAATATTTTCTAGTTCTTTTATGCGTTTATTCATCTCAGACAGCTTTCGCAGAGCAGCTGCATTCTTCTTCCATGCGGCATGCTCACTTAATGGGTAAACGCTTGTATATCTCCCAGCCTTTAATATATCGCTTGAAACAAGAGAGCCAGCTGACACATCCACATCATCGCAAACTCTTAGGTGACCAGTAAACATAGCTGCACCTCCAACCCGACAGTTTTGACCAATTTCCACACTCCCAGCGACACCAACACATCCGGCTATAATAGTGTTGTCTCCGATTCTGCAGTTGTGTCCTATCTGGACTTGGTTATCAATTTTAACGCCTCGCCCAATAAACGTGTCCTCTATTGAACCTCGATCAATAGTTGTATTACATCCAATTTCGCACGCGTTTTGCATAATGACACGACCGACTTGTTTGACTTTAATCCACTCATCTTTTTCCTGGACATACCCAAACCCACCCCCGCCTATAACAGCACCGCTATGAATCACACAATTTTCACCTATTTCACATTCATCGAGTATGAAAGCCCCCGGATGCACAACCGAATTCCTTCCGATTTTTACTTTTTTACCAACGTAAGAACGTGATCTCAAAATAACGCCATCAGAAATTTCTGAGTCATCTTCAATAATTACATAAGGTCCAACCGTCACATTATCACTTAACTTAACGTTTGAGCCCATATAGGCAGATGAGCTAATTTTGGCGTCGTTCCCCTTAGAGCTAAACATCAACTCCAAAACTTGCGCAAAATATAAGTGAGGTTTTTCTGCAATTATTTTAGTGATTTGGTCACTAATCTGACTAGCATCGTCTTTGGAGGTTACTACTATTGATGCTTCTACCAGAGCCAAGTGCTGCG
>QXZO01000064.1 GCA_009886305.1 Betaproteobacteria bacterium | reverse complement strand
TGGTTGATTCCGTTCCCATCGTATTACAATGGCCCACGGAAGGTGCAGATGAAGCGATAATATCTATATATTGTTCGTGGTTAATGTCTCCCGCTGCCAGTAATTTTCTAGCTTCCCAAACAATCGTCCCGGATCCAGTCCGCTTACCTCTAAACCAACCGTTGAGCATTGGGCCGCCGGAGAGAACTATTGCAGGTATATCTACGGTAGCAGCAGCCATCAGTTGTGCAGGCGTTGTCTTATCGCACCCTGTAGTCAGCACCACACCATCAATAAAGTACCCGTAGAGTAGTTCCACTAGTCCCAAATAACACAGGTTTCGATCCAACGTGGCACTCGGTCTCTTACCCGTTTCTTGAATGGGGTGCACTGGGAATTCAAAGGCGATACCTCCAGCCTCTCTTATCCCTTCCCGAACCCTCTTTGCCAATTCTAAATGATGTCGATTACACGGAGACAGATCCGATCCAGATTGGGCAATACCGATGATCGGCTTACCCGACTGCAACTCCTCACGACTGATACCCCAATTCATATAGCGCTCGATATACAGCGCCGTCATATCAGGATTATTGGGATTATTAAACCATTGCCTGGATCTCAACCGAGTTGAATCCTTGAGTCCTTTAGCTGTAACTTTAGTTTTTTTAATTTTTTTCTTCGTATCGCTCACAAGCTCCCCCAATATTCTTAGTATGTTCAGATACTCATTATGCTCAGTTTTTTTATATCCATCTAGAAATTAGACTTGAATCAGTATTAACTCATCTTCAAAGTCGTGAGGGTTAGCGCAAAAAAAAGCCGCCCTCAACAAAGGACGGCTGAATAGTACGGAAGGAGTATGCATGCCTGACAACCTCAACCGTACACAGGTGCTCACCAAACCACACGCGCTAATTCAACGGTTTGCAGTTAGGAATTATTCCCAAAACACGGTTTTGTCCACTTTAAGACTTATCTACTGAAGCAATGACACCATGATCGATAGCAATACGAACAATTTGTGCGGCAGTCGTTGCTCCCAATTTTTGTCTTATATTTGACTGATAGTTCGCCACAGTCTTGTAGGAGATGTGAAGAGCTTCAGATATTTCGTTTAGCGTTTTTCCTTGAACAAGTAAACGGAAGATCTCAAACTCACGACCAGAGAGCAGATCAATATCTTTCCCGCTGTCAGATATTGTTTGGCTCGCTATCGATTGCGCCATCTCATTGCTGAGATATAGCTTGCCTTCTGAAACCTGGCGAACAGCCTCAATTAACACCTCAGGAGCTGCAGATTTGGTTACATATCCCTTCGCACCAGCTTGGAATGCCCGGTTCACGAACACCATATCCTCGTGCATACTAAATATCAGAATTTTTTGGTCAGGCACTTTATTTAATATTCTGCGCGTCACCTCTATACCACTCATGCCTGGCAGCGTTATATCCATCACCACAACGTCTGGCCGTCTGTCGCAAACCAAACGATACCCCTCATCTGCAGTATCACCTTCCGCTAAAACCTGAATATGTGGGTCTCTTTCGAGTAACCTGCGATAACCTTCTCGAACCACCGCATGATCATCAATAAGAATTACATTAATTTCTTGCATAGTATGCTTACTTTATTGTGCGATTATGTCTTAAGCGAAAAAGATGCAGACACGAAAAAACCATTATGCATGCTGATTCCAGATTCAAATGATCCTCCTAAACTCTCAATTCTTTCTTTTAACCCAAGCAATCCAACACCATCATTACTCTCAGTCTTTTCCTCAACAGAACCGTTGTCACGCACACTGATCGTAATTTTTCCGGCCATTTCGTTGGCATTAACAGTAACGGACACCTCAGTGGCATCACTATGCTTTACTATATTAGTCAATGCCTCTTGAACAAACCTAAAAATCGTTATGTTAATGGTCTCATCAAGATTTTTATATTCAATATCTATTTTGGACCTCCAAGTAATATCCTCAAAACGCCTACGCCATTCATCAATCATCGTTTCTAGAGCAGCTGACAACCCTAACTCGTCGAGTGCGACTGGTCGAAGCTGTTTCAATAACCCTCGCACTCCAGAGAAAAGCTTGCCGGAGACATCAACAATAGACTTGGCTTGGGCATGAAGATCCGTGCCCTCATCAACTGCATTCCGAATTGCAACACCGTCAATCATGATCGCATTCATACTTTGTCCAAACTCATCATGTAACTCACGTGCAATTGAACGACGTTCTGCCTCTTGTATTTCGATATTTTTTCTCGTGAGTCGGCGATTCTGCTCCAACACAAACGTCAGTTTCTTTTGAGCCTCGATTTGAAGACCCATTTGTTTTCGTAATTGACGAGTACGCCGTACAAGAACGCCGGCCATTAAAATAAAAATCACCAAAAGCACCAAGGGTAGTTCATCTAACTGCCAAGCCTCCATCGAGTCAGTCACTCGTGAGACCTCCTCACTTAGCTCAAGGTATGACGCACTTATGAAAAATAACGCTGTGATCCCAAAAATGACGAGCATATCTCTCCATACTATTGGTGGTCGTAGATCAGTAACTTGTGTTTTATGATTTCGGTTTAAGAGCACTAACCTATAATCTCCATTTGAGCATCGTTACAGCCATTCTAGTTTAAAAAAAAGGCCGCATGCGCGGCCAAATTTTTTTAAATGTCTTACCCACTTAATAGCTTGCGCTAACACCAATAACTGCGCTACGAGGTGCACCTACACCTACGAAGCGATTGTCCGTAAAGCCAGCGAATCCTGGGACTTCATTAGGTTCACCTAATAAGCCAAAGCTGTGATACTGCTCATCCAATAGGTTATCTACCCGGGCAAACATCTTGAAGGTTTTATTAATTTGGTACCTACTTCGTATATTGATAGTCTCGTAGTCGTCTAGTCTACCTAGCTGATTGGATTCATCACCACGGACAAAAACACCAGAGTTGTACTGCAGGTCGCCACCAATGCTAAACGCCTGGTTAAATGAATAATCACCGCCCAGCTTCAAGGTGTGTTCCGGAATGCCTGGGATGGAATCACCAGCCTGCACTTGAATCAGATCATTAACATCCTTTAGAGTGTGATTGGCGCTGGTCACCTGAAAGTTCGACTCGAAGGTCGCTTGAACGAGGCTGTAGTTTAAGAACCAGTCAAAGTCATTAGAAGCTCCAGTCAAGCTCAGTTCAACACCCTGGCGTAGGGTATCGCTAACGTTATCGAAGAATCCTTGATTACCTGATACACCACCGGTATTTTGAAAGATAATGTCATTATTAATAGGAGTATAAAAAGCACCGATTTTAAAGCGCACATTCTCCGACATTGAGCCGCGGAAACCTCCCTCATAACTCTTGGCCACTACCTGGTCTAGTGGTGGATCGGCAAGAAATCCGTTAGGTAAGCTACACGGCGCAGTCGGTTCGGCACAGGCCAATTCAACAGCGGTGGGCGCCCTAGAGGACTCGCTATAGCTAAAGTAAGAATTCAGACCGGAATCGGCTTTATACGTTATGCCGGCAGCCGGATTAACTCGATGAAACTCATGTTCGCCCGTCAACCGAGGCTGTGCTCTTGTAAAGCCCCTGCCACCCTTATCAGTCAGTTTTACATTGGTGTGATTCCAACGGGTCGAAAAAGTCAGATCTATTTTATCGGTTGCCGAGAAGGTATCGGTAAAAAATAGTGACATCGTAGACACCTCAGAATCAACAGCAGTACCCTCATCAGGAACGAAGTTACTGGTACCTCGAGTAGACCTATCCGCGTTCAGCAAGGCTAATTCTTGACTGGAGTTAAAGACTACGTCGCCATAGGTATAGCCCGCACCGGTAATCAACTGATTAGGTTTGTCAAACAGGTCATCGTAAAAGGCATTTTGCAGCGTAAAGCCATAGTATTTTTGAGTTCGATCACTCCGGTTTTGTAAACCATTGAGATCATCTGGTTCAAAGCCAGTGTTGGCTTCGCTGCTTACAAGCCCGTTCTGATTTTCCACAACTTCGCCGCCGATAGATGCTAATTGACCAGATGTTATTCCGCCAGCACAATTTAAGCCTTCCAAATCGTCCTCATCAGCCTCAACTAATACTTCAACACCGTCAACAGTACACTCTTCGAATTCTGTACCATCACCATTAAACGTCTCAGTTTTAGTGCGACGATAAAAAACATTACCCGATATCTGCCGCTCATCATTAAACCAGTGTGCACCCTGAGCCTGCACCATCAACACTTCATTCAACGTTTGGTCGGGGGAAGTAAAAATACCGTCATAATCTAGATTCGCGAACTCTATGGGGATTGCACCATTACCGATGAGATCGGTATTAGCATAATTCACGTTCAAATCCAGCGAGGTCGTGTACTCATCTCGGTAACTCAAGGCACCGAAAAAGTTGAGGGCGTCAGACGGAGATGCATCGCGCCATCCCTGCTCATCAAAATGTTGCACCGTACCGTAATAACCGACAGTGCCATCATTGCCACCAGTCTCAAACGTAAACACGTTGCGATCATGCGTGGTCGCATTATAGAGTTCAACATTCGTCCCATTGAAATTAAATCCATTTTTAGTCTCGATGCTGATCGTCCCGCCTAATGTATTCAAACCAAAAACGGGGTTGGAACCACCGATCAAATTCATAGTGTGAATGGATCCCTCCGGAATAAGATCCCAATTAATAGTGTCGCCAAACACCTCGTTCATACGAACACCATTTTGGTATACGGCTAGCCCTTGTGGTAAGCCAAGCAGCGGCGACGCCGTAAATCCACGATATTGAAGATCCGGTTGTAATGGATTGTTTGCTGCCTCATTTATATTAACGCTGTTGAAACTGCGCTCCATAAAATCGGTAATGTCTAAGTTGGCTCCTTGATCAAGGTCTGAGCCCGAGGAGGACTGGACGTTGTAAGGAATTTTTTCGACCGGCAGTCCAACGCCCAGTACAGGGGTGATGCTGATCACGTCTATCACAACCGGTGCAATTTCAACGTTAGAAATCCGTTCAGCATCTTCTGCATAACTCTGAGCGGATAATACAATTAATATAGCTGCACCAAGCATGGTGCGATAGGCAAGTTTCATGTGGCTTTCCAACAGTCTTTAATTATAAAAGCAATGAAAATTACTTAAATTAAGACAAATAGTATATGGGAATTATTCCCGAAATTCTTAACATCAAATCTCCGAAAAATTGATTAAACTTAACCTTTAAATTAAAAATGAAAGAATAACATGCCAAAAGCACTCATTTTTGACGTCTTCGGCACAGTTGTCGACTGGCGTGGCAGTATAACTCGAGAAGTACGTGCGCTTGCGGAGCAAAAAGGAATTCGACTCAATGCGGGCAAATTCGCCAATGAATGGCGCTCTGGCTATCAACCAGCCATGGATCGGGTCAGAAAAGGAGACTTACCCTGGCTTAACATAGATGCGCTGCATCGACTCATTCTGGACGAATTGCTCCCCAAATTTCAACTAAACCAATTATCTGAAGAGGAAGTAGACACACTGAACCGCGCTTGGCATCGCCTCAAGCCATGGCCAGACTCAGTTCGTGGTTTGAAAATTCTAAAAAAAAATTATACGATCTCTCCGTTATCGAATGGAAATTTTTCTTTATTAAATAATATGGCCAAATACTCTGGCTTGCCGTGGGATTGTATTATTAGTGCTGAGCTTTTCGGTCATTACAAGCCGGATCCTGAAACCTATCTTGGATCAGCTCAATTGTTAGACCTTGACCCTGAGCAAGTCATGCTGTGCGCCGCACATAAAGATGATCTGCTCGCCGCTCAGGCCTGTGGTTTAAAAACTGCATTTATTAAAAGACCGAGAGAATTCGCACCCTCAGTAAATTTAGATCTTTCATTCGATAAAAGATTTGATTTCAATGCGGACAGTGTAACTGACCTCGCTGACCAACTAGGCTCCTTTTAACAACAGCAGTTTGTCTAAAAAGTGAACTCACAACATAAGATTAAAATCTGGGATATTTCGGTTCGCATTTTTCATTGGACAACCTCAGGTCTTATCAGCTATCAACTCTTCACAGGCCTTTCCAAGGAGGGCCCCTCTGATACTCATATCACTATCGGATATTGTGTGTTGGGTTTGGTGCTTTTCAGGATGCTTTGGGGATTCTGGGGCAGCATAACCGCCAGATTTTCAAGCTTTTTAAGGTCGCCATCCTCCGTCATAAATTATTTTATAAAAAACCAACGTACAAAACCAACGTTCGGACATAATCCACTGGGTGGGTATGCGGTTGCAGCCATGATCTTATCAATTGTCGTCCAGGTTACTAGTGGTTTATTTTGTGACGACGACCTCATGCTGTCTGGGGCCTTTAGCCATCTCACTTCAGACGGTTTTACGTCCGCTGCAAATCTCGTGCATGCTATTAATTCAAAAGTACTGCTTGCACTTATTTTGATTCACTTAGCAGCTATAACTTGGTATCAGTTAGTAAAAAAACAAAATCTAATCAAACCAATGGTTACGGGCTACTCGACCGATACAAAAATAACTCCAGGTAGACGTGAAGTTAAAGAGCAACCTAAGCGCGCTTTTTTTCTTGCGGCCGCATCCGCTCTAATTGTTATTCTATTGATTTATACCCAATAAAGAACCTGATTGTTCGTAAATCACGAACCATCAAACTGAGTTATTTATTACGGTATTCATCGTGACAAGATTTGCACGTTTTTCCTAGCTTTATTGCCGCTCGTTTTGTCGCATCATAGTCGTCGGACAGACTTGCAGTGGATAGATGAGTAGCTGCCTCTTGCATCTGCTTCAGTTTGGCCTCAAAATCTGAAAAGTTTGCCCATATTTCCACCTTTGATTTAGTTGATCCCTCAAAAGAGTTAGCGACGAAACCTTCTAGCGGGATAAAACTGACATCTGAGATGATTTTAGCTCTGCGGGCAAAATCTTCCCGATCAAAAGGACGTTTCCCTTTGATCATGTCAACGATAGCTCCGAAATGCCAGCCCATTACCGAAAAAGCACCTTGACGATATTTAATTGCCTTTTCAATAGACTGCGCTGAGGCAACGCCAGTACCGGTTAACATGACCAGAGCTAAACATCCCAAGAAAAACCGTTTCATCATATTTCTCCCCAAAAAAATAGACACGATGTTGCTAAGTAAATGCATGCACGTTTAAGACATAACCTACTGTACATGAATATTCAAAAAACTAATCAAACATGCTCATCAAGGGCCCATAACACATGCTCTCTGACTAGAGCTGAATTGTGAGATTTTTTTGACTCAAGCGCCTGGATAACTTCCTGCGTCGTTGGCGCATTACCCAGTGCACACGCAACATTACGTAGCCATCTTTCATAACCGATACGACGAATTGCACTACCTTCAGTAAATTGACTAAATTGGGCTTCTGTCCATGAAAATAAACCTACCAGCGTCTCCCCATCCAAAGGATCTCGGGCATTAAAATCGTCAATTGTTGTCAATGAAGCATACTTGTTCCATGGACAAACAAGCTGGCAATCGTCACATCCGTAAATACGATTGCCAATTAATTTCCTAAACTCTTTCGGGATGCTACCTTTATGCTCTATCGTCAAGTAAGAAATGCACTTACGGGCATCTAATTCATACGGAGCAATAATCGCGCCTGTTGGACAAACATCCATACACCGGCTGCACGTTCCACAATGCTCTGCTTCAGCAGCATCAATAGGTAAATCTAAATCCGTATAAATTTCTCCTAAAAAAAACCAAGACCCAATATCCTTGTTTATAAGTAACGTATGTTTCCCTCGCCAACCCAAGCCTGATTTAACCGCCAACTCGACCTCCATAACGGGTGCGCTGTCAGTAAATACACGATAACCAAATGGGCCAACCATGGATTCAATCCTGCACGCAATTTTCTCTAAACGTTTCCTAATCACTTTGTGATAGTCACGACCTAACGCATAACTTGAGACAAACCCTTTCTCCGGGGCGTTAAGAAACCGCATGCCGCTCATACTATTTTCTCTAGCCTGGAAATAATTCATTCTTAAGGTGATGATTCGCTTAACTCCACGAACAAGCTTTTCTGGGTCAACTTTCATATCCAGTCGGTTGGCTATGAAATCCATATCGCCCGCATAACCTTTATCGATCCACTCTTTTAAGCGAGGTGCGGATTCAGATAAGTCACAATTTGCGATTTTCACATCGTCGAACCCAAATTCAGCAGCAATTTCTTTGATCTGAAGCTTTAACTGTGCGACTTCTGTTCTAGGATCGTCCAATGGATTCATAAATCGTACGCTATTAATTTGGCGCTAGATTCTATCGTTATCCAGCCGTTCTTCTAAATCCACAATTACCGGTATTAGATGATCTAAATTTGGGTTAATTGCGATCGCCTGAGATAAGTAATTGTAGGCCCTCCTTGCTTGAGACCGTTCCATCCAGATACTCGCACAGCTTTGCATGACTCCGTAGTGATAGGGATTAAGTTTGAGAGCTATCTCATAATCAGCGAGTGCACGATCAAGATCTCCAAGCCGTAGCCACGCATCTCCTCGTTTGTTCCACGCTTCAGAAAATGATGGCTCGGCATCAATAACCCTATCAAGGTGATCGATTGCCTGCCGTTCTTGCCCGCTTTGTAATGCGCCAATCGCCTTCACAAAAAGTCGCTTTGCAGAGAGATTATCAAGTCTAAGCCAAAGTCCGGTTATTGCCTGGTCTGCCATACCTCGAACTGAAAAATTATCATCTCGTAATAAACGGAGCATGTAAGGGACATCTTCATTAATACCGGTTTCCGCCAAACGTGCTAGGGCACTGCGCCTCACCGATGGGTCAAAATCTTTAAGCTCCTCTAGCGCCTGCTCGCGACCAGACTTAGACCCCCAATCTTCCGCAAATACAGGTTGCCCCAGCGAAAAGAATAAGCTCGTAACAATTAAATACTTAGAGACGCAACCCATAGCTATCGAATCCTTTACAATTTGTGAACAAACAGACACAGTACCTTGTACGTATTAATGACTCAAATGTCACATTATATTTTAAGAAGTGCTTTGATTTCATATGATCTAACGTATACCCTGACGGTATACTTTAAGCAGGTAATCTATAACCAAATAGGTCCAATTTATGTGTAATAAAGTTCCCCTATTACTTAGCTCATTCATTCTCGTGGGATTATTTCTAGTTCATCCAGTTTCTGCAGCACCCTACCCGCTTGGGACTATGACTTGTGATGATATCGGAGCATTTGCGTCAGAAGCAATGCGATGGCGAAAAGAAGAAATGATCACATATGAAGAGGCCATGACTCGATTGGAGCAAAGAACATTCGCAGATCCAGTTGAAAAAAAGAACTTATCAATCGTAGTAGATTACGTTTTCGGAAACTATGGGCGAAATTGGAACGTTGAGAGCGCGGGCAATGTTTTTCGTAGTGACTGCGAAAAAGGGCGTGATGATCCAACCGAATAATGACCGACTGTTTGATTGATTGGCCTCAATATAAATTGAGATCTAGCGCGCATAGCCAACTGCCTTTACCACTTGTTTAAACCAGATACCTATCAAAATAATGTCAGACCATAGTGATTTTAAATTAGAAACTCTAGGGCTCCATGCAGGCCAAGAACCCGACAGTGACTACGGGTCTAGAGCTCAGCCAATCCACTTTACAACGTCTTACGTTTTTCCCGACACAGACACCGCTGCGTCGCTGTTTAATATGGAGCGTGGCGGACATGTCTACTCAAGAATTTCAAATCCCACTAATGCAGTTTTGGAAGAACGTATCAGCGCTATGGAGGGCGGCGTAGGGGGCATAGCAACCGCTAGCGGTCAAGCGGCCTTGCAC
>QXZO01000063.1 GCA_009886305.1 Betaproteobacteria bacterium | reverse complement strand
TTAAAAAAGACGGTAGCGTGACTGCAGCAAATTCGAGTTCAATTTCTGACGGTGCGGCAGCGTTGGTTTTGATGTCTCGAAAAACAGCAATTGAAATGGGGCTTAATCCCATAGCTCGAGTCGTCGCACATTCGACGCACGCCCAAGAGCCAGGGCTCTTTACGACAGCACCTGTCGGGGCATTAGAAAAGATTTTTAGCAAAACGGGCTGGTCTGCTGAGGACATAGATTTGTTTGAAATAAATGAGGCGTTCGCTGTCGTCCCAATGGTAGCCATGAGAGAGCATAAACTCGATCATGAAAAGGTTAATGTGCATGGGGGAGCATGTGCCCTTGGCCATCCCATTGGCGCCTCTGGGGCAAGAGTTCTGGTCACCCTGATTGGAGCGCTCCATAAGTCAAGAGGCCGGCGAGGAGTTGCGGCGCTGTGTATCGGTGGTGGCGAGGCCACTGCAGTAGCACTTGAAATGGAAAATTCATAGTAGTAATACCTGGGGTAACTGATACAGAAGGAGGTATAGACATGACGAGTAACGCAATTGAATTTTATTTTGATTTTTCTTCACCGTTTGGCTATTTTGCGGCGACAAAAATACGGGCCATCGGCGATGAATTCGGCCGAGAGGTGTCTTGGAAGCCGTTTATGATTGGTGCTGCCCTTAAGGTTACGGGTGGTATGCCTCTACCGATGGTTCCGTTGAAGGGTGATTATTCAAAAAAAGATATGGAGCGAACGTCAAGGCTATGGGACATCCCATACATACAGCCAGAAAAATTCCCAATTTCTAGTCAAGCACCTTGTCGGCTGATTTATTGGTTACAAGACGTCGCGCCAGAAAGACAAGAGGAGGCAATATTAGAATTGTATAAAGCTTATTTTGTAGAGGGTTTAGATATTTCATCGCCCGAAGTTGCAGCAAAAGTTGTTTCCACAATTAAAGGGTCCGAGGAAGAACTGATTGCGGTTACTCAAGACGCAAATATAAAAGCACGATTGAAAGATGAATGTGATTTGGCGATAAAAAAAGGTGTTTTTGGTTCACCATTTATTATTATTGATGAGGAGCCTTTTTGGGGCTCAGATCGACTTGAACATGTCCGAGAGTGGTTGAGAACCGGTGGCTTTTAAAAGGTGGCAAAAGTGATATTAAAGAAGGCGGTTAAAGATT
Source organism: Betaproteobacteria bacterium (assembly GCA_009886305.1). Lineage (GTDB taxonomy): Bacteria > Pseudomonadota > Gammaproteobacteria > Burkholderiales > Eutrophovitaceae > Eutrophovita. The sequence goes on along the minus strand of QXZO01000063.1, from coordinate 5,350 downwards.
TAGTTGCAGAGGCGAATGACGAGATTAAAACGGTGTCCATACGAGATGCTTTGGCCAAACTGGATGACCCTGATACGTTGTTTGTAGATATCCGAGACGTCAGAGAGCTGGAGCGCGAAGGAATGATTCCTGGAGCTTTCCACGCACCCAGAGGTATGATCGAGTTCTGGATTGATCCTGAGAGCCCATATTACAAAGAAGTGTTTGGTAGCGGGAAAACCTTTTATTTTTATTGTGCTTCTGCTTGGCGCTCTGCTTTGGCAACGAAGGTAGTCCAAGATATGGGGCTGGAAAATGTTGCCCATATTGAGGGCGGTTTTAGTAATTGGAAAAAATTCGGTGGCCCCACCTCTGAACGAGCTAAATTTGTATCCAAATGAATAAAATTAAAACAAGGGTAAATGTTCGATCTGAAGACTTTCTGGCTAGTCAGGAATCGATGGAAGCGTTGGTCAACGACCTCAAGAAAAAATATAAAGCAGTTTATGTAGGCGGTTCTGAGGCGGCACGTGCTAAACATTTGGCAAGAGGTAAGTTGCTTCCGCGAGAGCGCATTGACCTTTTGCTTGACGAAGGCACTCCGTTTTTAGAGCTCTCCCAACTAGCTGCGAACGGCATGTATGACGATGCAGTCCCTTCGGCCGGAATGGTCACCGGTATAGGTAGGGTTTCTGGACTCGAGTGCATGATTGTGGCTAATGATGCGACAGTTAAGGGCGGCACTTATTTCCCCATGACCGTTAAAAAGCATCTTAGAGCGCAAGAAATTGCGCAACAGAATAACTTGCCTTGTATTTATCTCGTTGATTCTGGCGGGGGGAACCTTCCTAATCAAGATGAAATATTTGCAGATCGAGAACATTTTGGACGGATATTTTTTAATCAAGCAAATATGTCGTCCGAGGGTATCCCGCAGATTGCATGTGTCATGGGATCTTGCACTGCGGGTGGAGCATATGTACCGGCAATGTCCGATGAATCGGTGATTGTCAAACAACAAGGAACGATTTTCCTCGGAGGACCGCCATTGGTGAAGGCGGCTACTGGGGAGGAGGTGAGCGCGGAGGATCTCGGAGGTGCCGATGTTCATGCGAGGACTTCTGGGGTAGTTGATCACTATGCGCAAAATGATCAGCACGCGCTTGAGACCGTTAGAAGTATTGTTCGTAATTTAAATCGAAAAAAGTTGGTCGACTTAAAAGTAATACCCCCAGTTGAGCCTCTTTACGCGCCCGAAGAAATATACGGTGTGATTCCTCGGGATGCACGTAAGCCCTATGACGTAAGAGAAATAATAGCTCGTATTGTTGATGGTAGTGAGTTTGATGAGTTTAAGGCGTTATACGGAGTTACATTGGTAACAGGTTTTGCACGAATTAACGGATATCCTGTAGGTGTCATTGCAAATAATGGCATTTTGTTTTCCGAATCCTCACTGAAGGGCGCACACTTTATTGAACTATGCTGTCAACGTAAAATACCTTTAGTTTTTTTGCAGAACATTACTGGATTTATGGTTGGCAAAAAATATGAATCTGGAGGTATAGCAAAGGATGGCGCAAAGCTAGTAACAGCGGTCGCGACGGCGAAAGTGCCCAAGTTCACAGTGATTATCGGGGGTAGCTTTGGCGCAGGAAATTACGGGATGTGTGGCAGAGCTTATTCTCCGAGATTTTTGTGGATGTGGCCTAATGCCCGAATTTCTATAATGGGCGGAGAGCAAGCTGCGAGTGTATTGTCTACGGTAAAGCGTGACGCCTTAGAGCGTTCCGGAGAGTCATGGTCGGTTGATGACGAAGAGTCATTTAAGCGGCCACTAATAGCTCAATACGAGCGTCAAGGAAACCCTTATTACGCAACGGCGCGTCTTTGGGATGATGGTGTAATCGATCCAGCACAAACTCGACATGTCTTGAGTTTAGCCATTTCGGCCGCATTAAATGCGCCGATTCCCGAAACCCGATTTGGCGTATTTAGAATGTAACGAGAGGTAATTATGATTTATACAACCGCAGAACATGATGTATTACGTGAGCAAGTCGCTCGCTTCTTAGAGCGTGAAGTTGAGCCCCACGGACTTGGGTGGGAGGAGCAAGGTTATACCCCCAAAGAGGTATTGCGCAAAATGGGTAAGCTCGGCTGGTTGGGGATGACATATCCCAGTGAGTTTGGCGGCGCTGAGACGGACTTTCTAACTTCAGTTGTCTTTCAGGAAGCATTATCAATGTCTACATTTGGTGGATTCATTGTGACCGTCTTAGTTCATACAGATATGGCTTCACCGCACCTAATTCATGCAGGTAGCCCGGAGCAGATTAAAACGTATCTGCCTGGAGCTATTTCAGGGGACCTGATTACCGCGGTTGGAATTTCAGAGCCTGATGCAGGCTCTGATGTTGCCGGCATCAGAACAAACGCTCGGCGTGATGGTGGTGATTGGGTACTAAATGGCTCAAAAATGTACATTACAAATGGAGTTAATGCGGATTTATACTTCATTGCGGCTAAAACTGACCCTGACGCAAAAGGTTCTCGTGGAATTTCGATGTTTATTGTGGAAAAAGGGACGCCTGGGTTTTCTGTAGGTCGTAAGCTAGAGAAACAAGGTTGGTGCTCATCCGACACCGCAGAGTTAATTTTTGATAATTGTCGCGTTCCAGTTGCGAATCTTTTGGGGGAGGAAAACCAGGGATTTTATGCTGTCATGAGCAACTTTCAAATTGAGCGTATTGCGCTTGGAGCTATGGCTATTGGACATGCATTGACCGCATTGAGGCTGACCACGGAATGGACAAAGCAGCGAAAGGCTTTTGGCGGCGTCCTCTACGACAAACAAGTAATACGTCAGCGTTTAGCCATGCTGGCATCAAAAACAGAAGCCGCTCGAGCGTTGCTATACCACTGTGCATGGCTGGTGAATGAGAAGAAAGAGTGTGTAAAAGAGGTGTCGATGTTAAAGGCATTAACGGGAGAGTTAGTTAATGAGGTCGTATACTCGTGTCAGCAATTCTTTGGTGGAATGGGGTATATGAAAGAAAGCCCAATTGAACGCCTCGTTCGTGACGCCCGAGTGCTTGCCATAGGTGGTGGAGCAACCGAGGTCATGTTAGAGGAAGTTGCAAAACGTTTGTACTTCTAGGTTTTAGTGATTCAAATGAACACCACTATACAAATTGAGAAGAAAGCTAACATTGCTTGGATCTGGTTAAACCGAGCCGAGGTCAGAAATGCTTTTAACGATGTAATGATAGGCGAGCTAACGGAAGCGCTAGTGACTTTGGGAGAGGATTCGTCTGTTAAAGTTGTTGTTCTCGCCGGACGCGGACCAACATTCTGTGCCGGAGCGGACCTTAATTGGATGAAACGAATGGCGCGGTATACGTATGAAGAAAATCTCAATGACGCTGCAGGTTTAGCACGTATGTTAGAGGTGCTTTACCGTTTGCCGAAACCAACTATTGCACGTATTAGCGGACATGCATATGCCGGAGGAATGGGATTAGTAGCGGCATGCGATATTGCCGTCGCATCAGAGGAGACTCAATTTTGTTTATCGGAGGTCAAAATTGGACTGATCCCAGCCACTATTGGCCCGTATGTTGTAAATGCTATGGGGCCTCGTGCAGCAAGAAGGTACATGCTGAGTGCTGAGCGGTTTAATGCAGCATCTGCTCGTCGTCTCGGTTTGGTACACGAAGTTGTAAATACGCAGGATTTAGACGAAATGGTCATCACCTTTACTGATCATTTCATAAAGGGGGGTGCAGGTGCGCATCGGGACACTAAATCACTTATTGAACTGATCGAGCAGTCTGACCTTAATCGAGCGTTGATTGACGAGACAGCGGTTCGAATTGCTCGGACTAGAGCCTCGGATGAAGGGAAAGAGGGAATTAGGTCGTTCCTTGAAAAAAGAAAACCTGATTGGCTAACCGAAGACAATAATTAAGAGCGATTTATATCGTTGTGTTTTAGCGGATTGCTTGTCCAATCAATAGACAGGGAATAGTTATTTACGCTGGAGGAAAACTTGGACGAGCCGCATCTTTTTCGAGGATACGTTTTTAAATGATTATAGGTATTCGTAATTAATGTTCTCAAAAATTCTTATCGCTAATAGAGGCGAGATCGCAGTTCGGGTTGCTCGGACAGCCCAAAAATTGGGCGTGAAAACCGTTGCCGTGTGTTCTGACGCAGATGCACATGCTCTACACACTACTGTTTGTGATCAAAAGGTCATTATAGGAGGGGGATCCCCTTCCGAGTCCTATTTAAACGGAAGACGAATCATCGATGCTGCAAAAGATATGGGTGCTGAAGCCATTCATCCTGGGTATGGATTTTTATCAGAAAATGCCGGCTTCGCAGCACTTTGTGAAGCTGAAGGTATAAAATTCATAGGGCCCTCATCCCACGCAATTCGAGCGATGGGGCTCAAAAGTTCCGCTAAAGTCATAGTCGAGAAAGCCGGCGTACCTCTTCTCCCCGGATTTCATGGGGAAGATCAGCGTGATGAAACACTCGCTGCCGAGGCTGAACGAATCGGATTTCCTGTTTTGATTAAAGCGATTGCAGGCGGAGGTGGCAAGGGGATGAGGATCGTTGATTGCTCAGACCACTTTTTAACAGCCTTGGCTGCTGCACGTAGAGAGGCTAAAAATAGCTTTGACAATGAGCAGGTTTTAATTGAGCGTTACATCCAAGCTCCACGTCATATTGAGGTTCAAGTTTTTGCTGATCAGCACGGGAATTATGTGCATCTATACGAGAGAGATTGCTCTTTGCAGCGAAGATACCAAAAGGTCATTGAGGAAGCGCCAGCCCCAGCAATTACGGAAAAGACACGAAAAGCGTTAGGAAAAACGGCAGTCGCCGTGGCGAGAGCTGTAGGCTATGAGGGTGCTGGGACCGTTGAATTCATCATGGATGAAGACTTTCAGTTTTATTTTATGGAAATGAATACTCGCTTACAGGTGGAGCATCCGGTTACCGAGATGATTACAAAACAAGATCTCGTGGAGTGGCAGTTACGAGTAGCTTACGGAGAACCGTTACCCAAAAAACAAGAAGATATAAAATTGAATGGTCACGCTTTTGAGTGCAGGATTTATGCAGAAAATCCGGCACGTGATTTTCTCCCCTCATCAGGTCGGATAGAGTACCTGAAGGAACAAAGAGGGGCTGGCCCAGGAGTGCGTGTTGATACGGGAGTGAAGGTCGGCGACGAGGTCGGCGTTTATTATGATCCGATGATATCAAAAATTATTTGTTGGGATTTAAACCGACAAGCTGCTTTGTCAAAGCTGCAGACAGCGATCAAGGATTACCATTTAGCTGGACTTCAAACCAA
>QXZO01000062.1:1557-4184 GCA_009886305.1 Betaproteobacteria bacterium | reverse complement strand
TTTGCAACTCAAAGAATAACTAAAACGTGCTAACTCAGTTCTTTCAGGACATCCGCTAACTCAGAGATGGTTTGATCAATTAGTTGCTTGTAAGGCGTCTGTTCTTTTTTGGATGGCGTGTCATCAAGCTTCTGCTTTGCTCCCCCGATGGTAAACCCTTGTTCGTAAAGTAATGAACGAATCTGACGGATAAGAACAACATCTTGACGTTGATAATAACGCCTATTACCTCGGCGCTTTACTGGCGTTAGGCTAGGAAATTCTTGTTCCCAATAACGTAAAACGTGTGGTTTAACTCCGCAGAGCTCGCTCACTTCACCAATCGTAAAATAGCGCTTGCCTGGAATCGCGGGTAATTGATTATTGTTACTTGGTTCCAGCATAGGTCTCGACTCGTGCTTTCAACTTTTGTCCTGGCTTGAAGGTAACGACACGTCGAGCCGAGATAGGAATCTCTTCACCTGTCTTAGGGTTTCTGCCAGGCCGGCTTTTCTTATCTCTAAGTTCAAAATTACCAAACCCTGAAATCTTAACCTGATCATTATTCTCTAGGGCCAAGCTAATCTCACCATAGAACATTTCGACAATTTCTTTAGCTTCACGCTTATTAAGCCCAAGTTCGTCGAACAGCATCTCTGCTAAATCTGCTTTGGTTAGTGCACCCATCAAATATTACCTATTTCAATCCTTATGTGAGGCAGTTTCTATTACTTTCTTAACTCAGCACCGCATGTTTTACCGACGTCTGCGACCACATTTTCAATCCAGCGGTTTATTTCCTCATCCGTAAGAGTGCGGGAAGCATGTTGAAACGTCAAGCCCAAAGCGATGCTTTTTCCTTTATTATCAACATCTTTGCTCTGATATACATCAAATAACTTTAAATCAACTAATTGCTTTCCCGCTGCATTTTTTGCACAGTTAACCAGGTTACTCGCCTCTACTGAAGCATCAACCAAGAAGGCAAGATCTCGCTTAACTTCGGGAAACTTGCTTACATCTTCATATTCTGGAAGTCTAACTTCTGAGATCTTGTGTGAGTTCACTTGAAACAGATAGACCGGCAGGGAGATATCCATATGCGCTTGAACCTTAGGGTGAAGCTGCCCTATCCATCCAATTTGAGCGCCCTTTCTCAAGATCTTTGCCGACTGCCCCGGATGCAGTGCTGGATGCTCGCAAGCCTCAAACGTAAACTCGTCGGATAAGTTCGTATGGGCTAATACCGATTCAAGATCACCCTTAATATCATAAAAATCGACCTTTTCTTTGCTTGCAGTCCAGCCACTAGGCGTTCGTGAACCGCAAATCAAACCGGCCAATGCGGTGCTTTGAGACAACCCTAACTCTTCTTTTTCAGAGGGTAAAAAACACTGCCCCACTTCGAATATTCGTATTCTTGTTTGCTGACGATTGAGATTATAACTGGCTGTGGAGAGTAATCCCGACCAAAGATTTGTTCTCATAACTGCCATATCTGAAGAGATAGGATTAGCAAGGCGAACTGGTTTAACATCTGGGTCAACCATATTCTGCAAATCTGGATCAACAAAGCTATAAGTAATAACTTCTTGGTAGCCTCGGCTAATTAGCTGAGACCTAAATAAACTAGCTTCTTCAATGCTCTCCGGGTTTGGCTGAAGGTCCAATGCCATCGTCGGAGTTGAAGTGGGAAGATTGTTATAACCGTAAATTCGGGCCACTTCTTCTATTAAGTCTTGCTCAATTGTTAGATCGAACCGCCAGCTCGGCGAAGTCCAAGTAGCCGAATCGACATCTCTCTTCACTAAGGTCAGCCCTAATCTCGTGAGCATACCGTCAATATCATCAGGGGAAATTACTACACCCAATTGCTGGGCTACTCGTGCATCTCGAAGTGTAATTTCTTGTAATTGAGGTAGGTCTGGAATGCTCTCTTCCACAATTAAAGGCCCAACTGATCCGCCACATATTTCAAGCATTAACGCAGTTGCACGCTCAATAGCGGCTATCTGGAGATCAGAGTCAACACCTCTTTCAAAACGGTGGGAAGAGTCCGTATGCTTGCCGTAGTGCCGCGCTTTACCCACAATAGCAAGAGGATTAAACCAGGCACTCTCAAACAGGATATCAGTGGTTTCATCCCCCACTGCAGAATCAGCGCCCCCCATAATGCCGGCCAACGCCAACACTTTCTTATGATCTGCTATCACCAGAGTATCTTGACTAACTTCAACCTCGGTATCATCAAGTAGCGATAGGGATTCATCTTTACCCATTCGAACAACAATTCCTCCGTCAATCTTGCTTAGATCAAAGGCGTGCATCGGTTGTCCAAGCTCGAGGAGCACATAATTAGTAACATCTACCGCCGGTCCAAGGCTTCGTATACCACTTCGACGCAGACGCTCTTGCATCCATTGAGGGGTGGAATGAGAAAGATCAAGATCACGCATTATTCGCCCTACATAGCGTGCGCATCCGTTTGGAGAATCTATTCTTACAGGGATTGCGTCTGCTATAGTCTCTGCAACAGCTGGACAAGGCTCATTACAAACATCAAGCTTATTGAGTACGCCAACCTCGCGAGCCATTCCTCGAATACTTAAGCAGTCCCCACGATTGGGTGTGAGATCGACTTCGATAAT
>QXZO01000062.1:0-1547 GCA_009886305.1 Betaproteobacteria bacterium | reverse complement strand
TCGATATGAACTGCACTGACGGATTCACCATAATTGGCGCCCACTTCCCGGGCCAGACCGGCGATCGACAGGCAATCACCGCGGTTGGGCGTCAGGTCGACTTCAATAATCGCATCATCTAAGTCAAGATATTTAACCAAGTCGGCACCTACACTCGCTTCAGAGGGCAATTCCCATAAACCGCTTGCGTCATCTCCTAGTCCCAGCTCGTCCTGAGCACAGAGCATACCGAAAGATTCGACGCCTCGAAGTTTAGCTTTCTTAATTTTAAAGTTGCCTGGTAAAATTGCACCCACAGTAGCAAATGGAACCTTGATTCCTACACGGGCATTAGGAGCGCCACAAACCACCTGAGCCTTCTCATCTCCACCAACCACATGACAAACTCTTAGTTTGTCAGCATCAGGATGCTGTATCACATCAACTATTTCACCGACGACTACACCCGATAACGATGGTGCTGCATCTTCTACCCCATCTACCTCAAGTCCTGCCATGGTGATCTGAGCAACCAATTCCTCTGTAGACAGAGCTGGATTTGCAGATTGGCGCAACCAGGATTCACTAAATTTCATTTACCACCCCAGTCTAAAATTGTTTGAGAAAACGTAAGTCGTTTTCAAAAAATAATCGCAAGTCATTAACGCCGTAACGTAGCATAGCTAACCGTTCGACACCCATTCCAAAGGCAAAACCGGTAAAGGCATCGGCATCTACCTTGCAATGCTCTAAAACATTTGGATGAACCATTCCACAGCCCATCACTTCTAACCAGCCTGTATGACTGCAAATGCGACAACCCTTTCCACCACAATTGGTACACTGTATGTCGACCTCTGCTGAGGGCTCAGTGAAAGGGAAATATGAAGGTCTGAACCTGACAGGCAAATCAGCCTCAAAAAATGCCTTTAAAAACTGGTCAATTACTCCCTTAAGATCTGCGAAACTAATATCTTTATCCACCACCAAGCCTTCAACCTGATGAAACATGGGCGTATGAGTCAAATCTGAGTCACAGCGATATACTCGGCCTGGGCAAATAATACGAATGGGAGGAGCGGCCCTCTCCATCGTGCGAACTTGAACCGGGGATGTATGTGTGCGTAAAACAGTTGTTGGGTCTATGTAAAAAGTATCGTGCATCGCCCGAGCGGGGTGATGTGATGGAATATTTAGAGCCTCAAAGTTATGGTAATCATCTTCTATCTCTGGGCCCGTTTCGATGTCATAACCAACCCGACTAAAAAAGGACTCAATTCTCTCCATTGTACGAGTCACAGGGTGAAGGCCACCAACATCTTCACCGCGACCCGGCAAAGTAACATCAATAGTCTCTTGAGCTAATTTAGCATCTAACTCGACACTCTCAAAATATGATTTTCGCTCATTAATCAAGCCCTGAAGGCTTTGCTTAACCTCGTTTATCTTAGCACCGGCAGCAGGACGTTCTTCTGCAGACAAACTACCAAGACCCTTAAGGAGTCCTGTAACTCTGCCTTTTTTCCCAAGATATTCGACGCGCAAGTCATCGAGCATAGACAAATCTG
>QXZO01000061.1 GCA_009886305.1 Betaproteobacteria bacterium | reverse complement strand
TCTTAGATTGTCCCTGCATCTTAGTTCATGCAATCTTGTAATTGACCAACACCTACACAATGCCTATAGTTATCAAGGTTTCTCACATCCTTTCGTAATGGTATGAACCGAATCATGACAGACACTGATAATTTTGAAGAAAAACTCGATCGCCTCATAGAGCTCTGCCAGCAGTTGAAGCGAGATAACAAGGCATTGCGAGAGCGAGAAGGTGATCTTCTTGGTGAGCGCAGTCAGTTGATGAAAAAAAATGAGATGGCCAGGCAAAAGGTAGAGACTATGATCAATCGTCTTCAAGCATTGAGTGCAGAGTGATAATGTCTAATATTTCTTTAAAAATTAATATCCTCGACAAAGAGTACCAAGTTAATTGCGCTCCAGAAGAACGAGAAGCCTTAGAATATTCAGCGCAGTTGCTAAACGATAAAATGGAAGAAATTCGCCGCGGATCACATATTATTGGCCTTGAACGAATCGCGGTCATGGCGGCGTTAAATTTAGCCCACGATTTAATTCGCACCGAACACACTGCAAAGCAAAATAGTGACGCTTCCGGCTTGTTAAGCTCGATGGATTCAAAGTTAAATTCTGTGTTAGATGATTTGGCCAGCTAAACCCTTTAAAGCTCTAAAAAACTCCCTCGATTTATCCTATAACCCGCTATTTTTCAAACTCGGTCTGTTATACTAGTTCCTCCTGGGATGTTTGCCAGCCAAGAAGTCCCTGAGCCGATAATTATTATCCGGCTTCTTTCTGTCAACATTGTTGTGCAATTCCGTGCGTCGGAACGCCTGATATGTTGCGAGAGTCGCCACCTTGAACTCTTCGGTTCAAGGCCACGTTGGCAGCGGCATTCTGGGGTTTTATAACAGCTGAGATAAGGCAATGAGTATCAACGACATTCGAAAGCAGTTGCGCGTCAAAAGACGTTCGCTGTCGCCTCAGCTGCAACACTCCGCCTCAGAGCAACTCGCATCATACTTATGTAATGAGTCTGTATTTATAGATGCTCAAAAAATTGGTTTCTATATTGCGAATGATGGAGAGATTGATCCGGCGGCACTAATGGCATCTGCGGAAAATTCAAACAAACAATGTTTTTTGCCTATTGTAGGTCCAAACAAAACAAACAACTTATATTTCGGGCCTTTTGACGCAAATACCAAATTAAAGCCCAATCGTTATGGTATCTTGGAGCCTTCGTTTGATGAAGGGAAAATCGTATTCCCCCAATCTTTAGATGTTTTGTTTATGCCTTTGGTCGGGTTTGACAGACAAGGAAATCGCATAGGCATGGGCGGCGGGTACTATGATCGCGCTCTGGCTTTCATGAAAGAACAAGAAACCTCAAGCCTCACCTTGGTGGGACTCGCCCACAGTATTCAAGAAGTACCTCAGATCTCTAGTCAAAGCTGGGATATTCCTTTACACCTAATTGCCACAGAGAAAGAACTAATATGCGCAAGACCAAGATAATTTGCACCATCGGACCAGTCACAGAATCCATTGAAATGCTGGAGAAGTTAGCCACTGCGGGCATGAATATCGCCAGATTGAATATGTCCCATGGTAGCCATGAGTCACACGCGAAAATCATCGAATCAATAAAGCAGTTAAATACTAAACTTGATCATCCAGTGGCGATCCTCCTTGATACTCAAGGTCCCGAGATACGTACTGGTGATATGGTAAATGACTTACATCTCAACGAGGGAGATACAATTTCTATTGTTGCTCGAGGCGCAGAAAATGTTGAAGAGTCCTCGATTCACGTTAACTATGATGACCTTATCAACGATGTTGATATTGGCGATACAATTACTGTTGATAATGGTTTGATTAATCTGCAAGTGCTTGAAAAACAAGATCGTATGATGCAAGTTAAAGTCATTGACGGAGGTTTGTTAAAGAGCAAACGCCACGTCAACCTGCCAGGAATACGAGTGAATTTGCCTGCTATCACAGACAAAGACCGACGTGATATTGAATTTGGTATGAGTCAGAATGTGGATTTTATTGCTCTTTCCTTTGTCAGAGAGGCTGAGGATGTCCATCAATTACGTGCTCTTCTTGGCGACAAAGCGGACGAAATAAAAGTGGTTGCAAAGCTAGAAGACCAAGAAGCTATTACTAACATGGTAGAAATTGTCGATGCTGCTGACGGCATTATGGTCGCTCGCGGAGACTTAGGTGTCGAGATACCATTGGAAGTATTACCCAGAATTCAGCGCCGTATTATTCGTACCTGCGCTGAGATGGGCAAGCGTGTAATTGTCGCTACACACATGCTCGAATCTATGATCGAAAATCCTATTCCCACGCGGGCAGAGGTCACCGATGTTGCTAACGCAGTGTACGAAGAATCCGATGCTATTATGTTGTCCGGCGAGACAACTGTTGGCAAGTACCCAATAAAGTGTGTGGAAATGCTGGATCGAATCGCTCGCTCTACCGAAAGTAGCAGAGGTCTTTTGTTCACCGACAATTTGGAAATCAATGAAGACAAACAACAGATAGCAAGAGCTGCTGTGACCTTAGCTGAATCTATCTCCGCTAAAGCGATAATTGTTCCCACCCGGCGTGGCCGCATGGCAAATCGAGTTACCAACTGTCATCCTCAAGAATCTATCATCTGTGCTTTCACAGATAATGATCGGACCATGCGACAGCTAATGCTAAACCGTAATGTTTTAAGCTATCAGATCAGTTTTAGCAAAGACCCAGAGAAGACATTGGCTGCTGCTGCTGCCGTAATGCTTAAAAGAAATGATTTTTCCCCGGAGGATCCTGTAGTAGTTATTTCGGATGCCCTTGCTGGATCTGGATTTGAGGCAATACAAATTAGACAGATTTCAGACCTACTCTAATAGGTCCCTCAAAGTGGCTAGTCCCTTTACACAGGGGTTAGCTGCCAAGAAAAAATTGGTAGGCTTCATTGTTAGTCTCGTCTTCATAGGGGTAACCCAAATCATCCAAAAACCCTTTAACCTCTAGGCCATCTTTCTTTGAAGCCTGAAACCCGACCAGCACTTTACCAAAGGCTGATCCATGATTACGGTAATGGAACATTGAGATATTCAGTCCATCGCCTAGTTGAATGAGGAAGTTCAGCAAGGCACTGGGACGTTCGGGAAATTCGAAACGAAAAACCTGCTCTTGGCCCACCTGAGGAGATCTTCCTCCCACCATATGACGAATATGTGACTTGGCAATTTCACTATCGGTCAGATCGGATACTGGGTATCCCTGTTGAGTTAAATCTTTAATCAACTGGAAACGATCCTCGTCAGAGGTTACTTTTAAACCCACAAAAATTTGCGCTTGTTTAGCATCGCTAAAACGATAGTTAAATTCAGAGATTGTGCGCACGCCCAAAGCCTCACAGAAGTTTCTAAAACTCCCTGGCTTTTCATCTAATGAAACGGCCAAGATAGCCTCGCGTTTTTCGCCTACCTCGGTACGTTCAGAAATATATCGCAAGCGGTCAAAATCAATATTAGCACCAC
>QXZO01000060.1 GCA_009886305.1 Betaproteobacteria bacterium | reverse complement strand
GTGATCTCTACTCGATCTCCGCTTCTCAATTCGGTATTAAGCGCGGCTGGCTCATGGTTCACCTTTGCAGCTATTGTAGAATTCCCAACATCAGTGTGCACGGCATACGCGAAATCTATAGTCGTTGCGCCGCGTGGAAGTGAAATGATCTTTCCTTTAGGCGTAAATACAAATACCTCGTCAGGAAATAAGTCCAGTTTTAAATGCTCTAAAAACTCAGCAGCACTTCCAGGTTCCGACTGTAATTGGAGTAGATTCTGCATCCACTGGTGTGTTCGAGTTTGTAATTCGGTTAGAGATGCGTCGTCTGTTTCTTTGTAAAGCCAATGCGAGGCTACGCCAGATTCTGCAATTTGGTCCATATTCTTTGTACGAATTTGTACTTCGATAGGAGTTCCGACTGGGCTTAACAACGTACTGTGGAGACTTTGATAACCATTTGCTTTTGGTATGGCGATATAGTCTTTAAATTTTCCTGGCACAGGTTTATAACGTTGGTGCAGAACCCCAAGGGCTAGGTAACAAGATGCTATGTCTTTTACAACAACGCGAAAGCCGTAAATATCAAAAACTTCCGCGAATGACAATGTTTTTGTTGTCATCTTTCGGTAGATGCTGTGGATCGCTTTTTCACGACCCGACACGTCTGCATCCAAGTTATGGTCACCCAAGCACTGTTCTATTGAAAAAAGAATTTTTCTAATTAATTCTTTTCTGTTTCCCCGAGCGCGTTTGACGGCCTTTGATAGCACTTTATATCGGTTTGGGTATAGGTGCGATAGCGATAACTCTTGGAGTTCACGGTAGACGTCATTCAAACCCAGTCGATTTGCAATTGGTGCGTAAATTTCAAGAGTTTCCTTTGCAATGCGCACTCGTTTTTGTGGTTGCATTGCAGTTAGCGTCCGCATATTGTGTAGCCGATCGGCGAGCTTGATGAGCATGACTCGAACATCCTTAGCCATAGCAAGCAACATTTTTCTGAAATTTTCGGCTTGTTGATGTTTTTGAGATTCAAAACTAATCTTATCCAGCTTTGATACTCCATCAACGAGATCAGCAACTACTTTTCCGTATTTTTGGCTAATTTCATCCTTTGTGATTTGAGTATCTTCAACCACATCGTGGAGCAGTGCGGCAATCAGTGCGGGAGCATCGAGGTTCCAGCTTGTAAGGATCTGAGATACTGCAACGGGATGTGATACGTAGGGTTCACCCGTCTTCCGGAACTGACCGTCGTGTGCCTTACGGCTAAACTGGTATGCCTCCTTGAGCATATCGAGCTCGCGGGGTTTGAGGTAATTCGCTGCTTGAGCAAATAAAGGCGAAGCTAAGTCTAGTTCAATAATATTTGACACTGAAAGAGAGTCATGTTTCATGACGTCCAATATCGCAGTAATCTGATTGTTACGCAAGCATTTGTAAAATCATATTAGGATGCTGTGCGATCGATGTTTATTTGATATCCAATACTTCTATACCGACCTTTGCGCCTGCAATCTCTCTGAGAGCGATAACCGTAGGCTTATCATTATTCTCGTCTACTAGCGCCGTATTGCCTATAGAGATTTGTCGCGCACGAAAGCTAGCCGCTAGCGTTAATTCAAAACGGTTTGGAATGAATTCCAAGCAATCGTCGACCGTGATACGAGCCATAATTTAGTTACCTTTAAGAAAATCAGTGATGATTGATTCTGTTTCTTGATTTTGTGCAGCCAGTCGGGAAGTTCTAATAATTGCGACTAAATCCTCAAGAGCAGTATCAAAGTTATCGTTAATAATAACATATTGATACTCGGAAATATGGCTGATTTCATTACTTGCGGCCTCAAGCCGTTGCTCAATTGTCGCGATGTCATCCGTGTTTCTTTTTTCAAGTCGGGAACGCAATAATGCTTTATTAGGCGGTAATATGAAGATGGAAATGCTCAGGGGATAATGATCTCGGACGGTTTGGGCTCCTTGATAGTCGATTTCCAGAATCAAATCGTTTTCTTTCTCAAGCTCCTTATCTACTAAATTTTTACTGGTGCCATACAAATTTCCGTGTACTCGCGCATATTCTAAAAATTCTCCGTTTTTTAACCGTGTTTGAAAATCCTCCTCATTCGTAAAGACGTAGTGTTGACCGTTTTGTTCGCCCAAGCGAGGTTGTCGTGTGGTAACTGAGATGGATTTTCTAATTGCACTATCTTTTGCGATTAGATTTTCTATTAACGAAGACTTACCAGTCCCTGATGGCGCTGAGATAATATAAATATTTGCCATAGCCTCACTCAATATTTTGAACTTGCTCCCTGATTTGTTCTATCGTTACTTTGAGTTCCATTGCGATATTTGTAGTTCCGATATTGCTGGATTTTGAGCCTAAGGTATTTGCTTCTCGATTCAGTTCTTGCATTAAGAAATCAAGTTTCTTGCCTTGTGCCTCATCCGATTCTAAGATTTCAAGTAACGATGATGTGTGCACTTCCAGTCTTTGGATTTCCTCCTCTATATCTACCTTGGTCGAATGAATAACAATCTCTTGGGCGATTCTATCTTCCGAAACTTCAATATCCAGTTGTCTTATTCGATCTTTTAATTTTACTTCGTACGATGAAACGATAGCTGGAATAAGGGGCTTAGCATCCTGAATAAGTTTTCTAATATGGCTGGTCTTATCTTGAATAATTTTTTTTAACTGACCGCCTTCCTCATTTCGGGCGATAGTAAGGTCATGAATCGCAGATATGAGCGCATGCTTAGCGCCATCTGCGATCGCTTTAAGTTCTATTGGATCCTCTTGAATCGCCCCTGGCCAGCGTAAGATATCGTTTACAGACAATTTATGTGCTCCCGGATAATGGGTTGTGACGCTTTGCTCTAATTCCTGTAAGTTCCTCATAACTTGTGGAGATATTCTTTGTTCCGCAGAACCGTGATTTTGATTAATCGAGATTTTACATTCGACTTTTCCTCTTTTAAGGTGATCAGTTAACGTGCGTCTAAACTGGATTTCATATTGCCGAAGTTCCTCCGGAATTTTAAAGTGTAGATCGAGATAGCGATGATTGACGCATTTGATGTCAGCTACGATAGCGAGGGAGTTGATGAGACAAGAGGCGGATGCAAATCCAGTCATACTGGTTGTCATGAATTGTTTCCTGTTTCATTAGTAATTAAGGGCTATTAGAGAGATATTACGCGACTGCGGAGTGTGAAACAAAAATTTATGATTTAGTTTTTACATATTTGATGAGAGGATAAGATATGAAAAGGGAAGATCGAGATGCAGATAGTCTAAGGGAAGTCATTTTGACTAGGGGTTTTGTCGGACAGGCGGAGGGCTCTGTGTTAGTTGAATTCGGTAGAACTCGAGTAATCTGCACAGCCTCAGTGGAGGATAAGGTGCCACCTTTTCTTCGGGGCACGGGCCGAGGTTGGGTTACGGCGGAGTACGGCATGCTACCGCGCTCTACGAATACGAGAATGGACCGAGAGGCCGCGAGGGGTAAGCAGTCCGGAAGGACCCAAGAAATCCAGCGCTTGATCGGACGCAGCTTGCGCGCCGCTATATCGTTAAGCGATCTTGGCGAGAGAACCATTAAGATTGATTGCGATGTTATTGAGGCTGATGGTGGTACTCGAACAGCAAGTGTGACGGGCGGTTTTGTAGCCTTATCTGAGGCGGTGAAACATTTACTCGAAATAGGAACTTTGAAACAATCTCCGATTGAACATCATGTCGCTGCTATTTCGGTTGGGATTATCTCAGGAGCAGTTCTACTGGACTTAGATTACAAAGAGGACTCGAGTTGTGATACGGACCTGAACCTTGTCATGAATGAGGGGGGCGATATCATTGAAATACAAGGAACTGCCGAAGGTGTTGCTTTCAATAAATCACAACTTTCGCAAATGCTGGATCTTGGAGAGAAGGGAATTTTAGAGCTTATAGCCATTCAAAAAAAGTGTCTTAATATGGACTTATGACCCTTCCACCGAAGGTCGCGATTGCTTCGAGCAACACGGGTAAGATTCAGGAAATCAACGAAATGTTTCATGGGTTGAATATTCAACTTCTGAGTCAGATAGACCTTGGTATCAGAGAAGGGGAGGAACCTCATGATACTTTCATGGAAAATGCACTTTCTAAAGCTAGGCATGCATCTAGAAACTCTGGTTTACCTGCGCTTGCCGATGATTCGGGGATTTGTGTTTATGCGTTAAGTGGACAGCCAGGCGTTCGATCTGCCAGATTTGCTGGTCATGGAGCGTCCGATAAGCAAAATATTAATCATTTAATGGACTTAATGAAGCAACAGGTTGATTGTCGAGCATATTATTATTGTGTGCTGGTATTGGTACGTCAGCATAATGATTCTGCACCGTTATTTACCGATGGTCGGTGGTGTGGTGAACTTTTGAGAGAGCCCCGTGGTGAAGGGGGATTTGGGTATGATCCAGTATTTTTCGACCCAAATGTATGTTTAACAGGTGCTGAAATGTCTTTTGATCAGAAAAACAAATTGAGCCACAGGGGGAAGGCAGTTCGTAAAATGAGACTGCTCCTAGAGTCAGGGGTATTCTGATGTTTAGTCCTAAGGCCCCCGCAGTGTGCGCACCACTTAATGCTCAATTGGCGTATCGTACATCAGACATCGCTGTGAACCCTCTACCCCCATTATCGTTGTATGTGCATATACCTTGGTGTGTCAAAAAGTGTTTGTACTGCGACTTTAATTCGCACCCGCTTCGAGATGAGGCTTCTCCAAAAGACTATGTTGAAGCTCTTATAAATGACCTTGAGGCTCATCGATGGCAAATTCAAGATCGTGAAATTCAAACAGTCTTTTTTGGTGGAGGGACACCGTCTGTCTTTGACCCTAGTTTGATTGGGACAATCATTCACTACGTAGCGGAAAATTTTTCACTGAGCCGCGATGCGGAAATCACTCTAGAGGCTAATCCAGGGGCATCAGATCGAACGAAATTCGAAGGTTATAGAAAGGCGGGGGTTAATAGACTGTCGATTGGAGTACAAACGACTCATGATCAGTTGCTAGAGAAACTAGGTAGGGTGCATTCGGGAAAAGAAGCGACAAGTGCGATATCAGATGCGAAATTTATTTTTGATAATATCAACGTAGATTTGATGTTTGCACTGCCCGGCCAGCGGATAGACGAGTTAAAAACAGATCTTTCAAGAGTATTTGACTTTTCCCCAGAGCATCTCTCGATTTATCAGCTTACGATAGAGCCAAATACTTGGTTCCATAGATATCCGCCGAAGCTGCCTGATGATGATTTGGCCTCTGAGATGCAGTTTGAGATCGAATCGATTGCTCAGAAATACGGATACACACAATATGAAGTCTCCGCATTTGCAAAGCTAGGCCGACAGTGCTCGCACAACCTTAATTATTGGGAGTTTGGAGATTACGTTGGAATTGGCGCAGGCGCTCATTCCAAGCTGTCTGACAAGGATGGTGTGAAACGTGTTGTGAAGCACAAACAGCCTAAACGTTATATGGATGCGGTGTCCTCCGGAAATGCTGTTGTCAGCAGCGAGATTATTGCGGCAGATGCTCTGCCGTTTGAATTTTTTATGAATGTGTTACGGTTAAATGGTGGAGTTTCTAGAGACTTATTTGAAAAACGAACAGCCCTACCGGTTGGCTTAGTTGATTCCCGTCTAAAGTCATTGGAACACCGAGGATTATTGACGTTGTCCGATAGTGTCATTAAAACTACTCCAATGGGTATGCGATTTCTTAATGAAGTATTACAGGATTTCTTGTGATTCAAGAACTTTAAGTTTTCGTGAAAATAATGTCCCAAACATCGTGTCCTAATTTTAGGCCCCGTAGCTCAAACTTGGTTGTCGGTCTATAGGAAGGGCGCTCACAAAAATCAATAGCCGAGTTTTTTAAGTTTTGATTAGATTGCAATGTTTCCAATATTTCATCAGCATATTCTTCCCAATCAGTAGCAATGTGCAAATACCCAGAAGGTATTAAAAGTGACGTAAGTATCTGTATAAATTCATCATTAATTAATCGTCGTTTGTGATGCCTTTTTTTAGGCCATGGATCAGGGAAGAAAACATGTATTCCACTCAAGCTGTTTTGTTCGAGCATTTGCTGCACCACTTCTGCAGCATCGTGTTCTATGATTCTAAGGTTTGATAGATTCGCTTCATCAGTTAATCTAAGAGCTCTCCCTACACCGGGGGGGTGAACTTCAATACCTATGTAGTTATATTGAGGATGATTTTTCGCAATCGATACGGTTGTGTCACCCATGCCAAATCCAATTTCCACATAAGTTGGTTGGTTATTACCAAATGTGAGGCCGATATCGAGTTTGGGGTCCTTCTGGAAAGGGATTAAATATTTGCCAGCTAATCGTTTGCGCGCATTTTTTTGTCCTTCTGATATTCGCCCGGCGCGTAAGACGTAGCTTCTGACCTTTCTCTTGTCCATATTTGTTATTTTTTTGAAGCCAAAAATACTTTAGTCTGTTTTTATTTCGTTTTGTGGAAGTATTCCTGCTTTGGGCGAACTAGGAGATGCATGATATAGCTTCTTTGGCATTCTGCCAGCAAGAAACGCGTCTCGACCAGCCTTAACTGCAGTTTTCATCGCACGTGACATTAAGAGTGAATTTTTAGCCTCAGCAATTGCCGTATTCATAAGCACCGCGTCGCATCCGAGTTCCATCGCAATAACTGCGTCTGAAGCAGTCCCCACTCCCGCATCTACAATCACCGGCACTGAGGCGTTCTTAATTATGATTCCGAGGTTCCATGGATTTAAAATGCCCATCCCCGACCCAATTAATGAAGCAAGTGGCATGACCGCAACACAGCCTAAGTCCTCTAGCTGCCTAGCAGCAATCGGATCATCTGACGTGTAGACCATAACTTGAAATCCGTCTTTAACGAGTTGTTGGGCGGCTACCAAGGTTTCTGATACATTCGGAAATAATGTTTTTGAGTCCCCGAGGACCTCCAACTTAACCAAATCGTGCCCATCCAAAAGCTCTCGTGCGAGCCTCAATGTTCTGATCGCCTCTTCTGCGGTATAGCAACCCGCC
>QXZO01000006.1 GCA_009886305.1 Betaproteobacteria bacterium | reverse complement strand
GCGACCAGTCTATATACCCTGATTCAAATGATTGATAACGGGTTAGGCTGTACGCTTTTACCTGAACTGATAATTAAATCTGGCGCCCTCTCTGGAACTGAGCTCATCGCGAGACCGTTTTCAAACAAGCCACCGTATCGGGATATAGCGCTGGTAAAAAGAAAGACCGACGGCAATAAAGTCGACTTCGAACTCCTATCAGCGCTGATCGTATCGGTAAAGAAACAGCACTCACCAACGCTTGGAGCGTCACGTTCGAAATCCATATCAAGTTAACGAAAACTAAACGGTTTAAAGCAAAGTGCAATAATATAGTTTAATTATCAAAGCGCGAGCACCTAAATTCGAAATGAAAAATGCCGACGAGTGGAAATTTCCTCATTCTTTGAGGCCTGACCCTGAGAAACTATTGTTTAATCTCAGTCAAGCAGTAAATTCTATTGTGAAAGTTAGAACCGTAATCCCTAGTGCCGCTTTCACAGCGGACATTCTTGGAACTGAACGTATCGGAAGCGGCGTCTTAATTAACAATAATGGTTTAATTTTAACGGTAGGTTACTTAGTCACAGAGGCGGATACTATATGGCTAACAACCAATCTCAATCAAAGTATTCCTGGACATGTAGTGGCCTACGATCAAGTTACAGGGTTGGGTTTGATTCAAGCATTAGGGGCACTGGATATAGATGCCTCTGAGTTGGACTCAAGTAACTTGGTCACAGTAAATGATGATATTTTCTTCATCAGCTATGGTGGTATTGAACACTCATTACATACCAAGGTCAGTAGGATCGATGAATTTGCTGGTTATTGGGAATACCTTCTGCAAGATGCGATCTACACTTCTCCCCCTCACCCTCAATGGGGAGGCGCAGGAGTATTTAATGCGAAAGGAAATGTCATTGGCATAGGCTCATTATTTCTACAAGAAATATTTGAGGGGGAAAATCAACAAGGTAACCTGGTTATACCCACAAGCATTTTGAAACCGATAATGAATGACATGCTAGAGTTTGGGCGGCCATCAGCACCAGCGAGACCTTGGCTAGGCTTGTATGCGGTTGAATCTGAAAGTGCGTTAGCTGTAAGTGGTCTAGCCCGTTACGGACCCGCTGAGTTAGCAGGCGTTTTACAAGGAGATAATATTATTGGCGTTGGCGAAGAAAAAACATCAACGCTCGCTAATTTTTTTCGATCTGTTTGGAATCTTGGTGCGGCTGGCGTCCCGGTGCCAATTCATATTAACCGCGATGGAAATCACCTACAACTTGTAATCAACTCTATAGATCGCAATGATTTTCTTCTCAAACCGCAAACCCACTAACAATTAAAGCTTCGGGAATATATTCAAATGAACGACTTGTTAATTACAAATGGCACGGTGATCGATGGCACCGGTCAAGACAGATTTATTGGAGACATCTCAATTAAAGATGGCGTCATCACTGGCGTCGGTTCGAACCTTGGCAAAGCCTCAAGAACTATTAACGCAGACGGTCGCCTAGTAACTCCTGGGTTTGTGGATGTGCACACTCACTATGACGGGCAAGTTACTTGGGATCCGTATTTGACACCATCTACTTTCCACGGGGTAACGACAGCGATTTTCGGAAATTGTGGAGTTGGATTCGCACCAGTTCGAAAAAGCGATATTGGCTATCTAATCAATCTTATGGAGGGCGTAGAAGATATTCCGGGGTCCGTTTTATCGGAAGGGGTTCAGTTTAATTGGGAATCTTTTCCAGAGTATCTAGATGTGCTCAACTCATCTCCAAAAGCTATAGATATTGGAGCACAAGTTCCACACGCTCCCTTGCGCTTTTACGTCATGGGTGAGAGAGGATCAGATCACACGGCTATTCCCACCGAGGTTGAAATAAAATCAATGGGTAGGCTACTTGAGGAAGCATTAAATGCAGGTGCTCTTGGATTCACCACCTCGAGAACGACGAAACATCTCAGTCGCGACGGACAAAATACTCCAAGCCTATCTGCGGGAGATATTGAGTTACGTGGCCTAGCTGAATCAATGAAACGAGCAGGTAAAGGCATTATTGAGGTTAACTCTGATTTTGGTCCAGGAGAATTTGAAATTATGCGCATGGCTAGTGAGGTTTCAGGTCGGCCACTGTCCATCCTTCTTCTTCAAACAAACAACTCTCCCGATCTTTGGAGACAAACACGCGATCAAATTCACTTAGCTCGATCTCAAGGCCTTAGCGTCAATGGCCAAGTGGGCTGCCGCCCGATCGTTATAATTATGGGGCTTGAAACTACAATCAACCCATTTTCTACTCATCCTAGGTGGATTGAAATGTCAGCACTATCCCCCGAGGAACGATTGACGAAACTCAGACATGACCCCACCCTGCGTCATGATCTAGTTCACAAAATACCAGATGACGAACATACGAGACGCATTAAAGAGTGGTTGCCCAAGACATTTTTAATGCATAAAGGCTTTGATTATGAACCATCGCCTGAAGACAGCATTTGCGAAATCGCAAAAAGAAGAGGATTAGAGCCGTTGGAAATAGCCCTTGAAGGTATGCTCAAAAACGACGGTAAGGGGTTGCTAGCGCATACATTTGAAAATTATTTTGATGGCGATCTTGAAGTAATAAGAGACATGTTGCTAGATGAAGGTACTATCATGGGTCTTGGAGACGGTGGAGCACATGTGTGCACTGTATGCGATGAGGGGGCTCCGACCTATTTACTGTCTCACTGGGGACGCGATAGAACACGAGGCCCGACCATCCCATTAGAGTTTTTAATTAAGAAACACACCTCAGTTAGCGCCAAAGGGTACGGTCTATCTGATCGAGGAATGATCAAAACTGGACTCAAAGCTGATATCAATATCATAAATTATGAACGGCTAGCGTTACTAGATGCTGAGATTGTTTATGACTTACCTGCTGGAGGTAGGCGACTCATTCAAAGAGCGCGGGGCTATAACCATACATTTGTATCCGGAATCGAAATTATTCATCAGGACGAGCAGACTGGGAATCTGCCCGGGCATCTTCTTAGATAAAGGGTTAATGACTAAATATGGACCTTAAAGAAGCTGTCATCATTATTACGGGAGGAGGTACAGGGGTTGGATCAGCCTGTGCACAGGCATTAGCAAAATGTGGCGCAAGAGTTGTTATTAGTTACAACAAAAGTCAGGAAGCTGCACTTGATGTGGAAAAAAAATGTAAGGACGCGGGAGGCGATGCAATTACGATTCAAGGTGATGTTGTCCTTGACGGTGATTGTAAAAACATAGCAACCGAGGCGATAGAACGATGGGGTAAGATTGACGGGCTTATCAACAACGCGGGCATCACTAAATTCGCTGCGCCTAACGATCTTGATGCTTTAAGCTCTCAAGACTTTATGGATCTGTATTCAACAAACGTGGTTGGCTCCTACCAAATGCTTCGCGCTTGCGCAGAATATCTGAAATCCTCCAAAGGGTCTGTCGTTAACGTCTCCTCAATTGCTGGGATAAAAGCGATTGGTTCATCTACCGCATATATAGCCTCAAAGGCTGCGTTGAACGCCATTACCGTTGCACTTGCAAGGGCTTTAGCCCCAGAAATTCGTGTGAACGCAGTGTGTCCTGGACTTGTGGATACCGACTGGCACTCAAAACGATTCTCTCAAGAAGAATACAAATTATTTCTTCAAAAATATGAAAAAACCGTCCCTCTTAGGGCAGCTGCAAAGCCTGAGGATATTGCTGAGACGATTATTTGGTTACTCTCCTCAGCCAGATTAATTACCGGAGAGACCATCCTAGTAGATGCAGGATTACACCTAGGCAAACCAATGTAGTATCCAATGGCGCTCACATTAAAAAAATGAATCAATTCGAGCCATTGAACTTTAAGTAGCCGTTGAGAGGCAGATACGCCGCGTCAAAGGTACGTTCAAAAACGATAAATCCTAATATTAAAATGCTGGATTATGTCTTAAAGTTCAATTAGCTCACCACTACTCAAAACTACACCGACACGAATGGGCTTATCCGCTCTCATCTTCGCTAAATCATCACGATATTGAACCAACTGACTCGTATATTGGCGCCGCATTTGTGAGCTGGGTTTTGATTCTTGATCTAACGAGATTTTATAATCGACGATCCAAATCTCCTTATCAAACTCAACGAGACGGTCAATCCTTCGGATATCACCACTTCGATTAACATAGGCCACCTCATTTTGGGCCTTGACATATTCATGCCGGTTGAAAAATCGTTTAAGTCGCATTGAATTGATTATGGTTAAGCTCGTATCCCAAGCCCTATCAAAGTCGTTAGGGACTGCCTCGAAAATATTCTTCATGGCTTCCTTATCAATCGACTCATAATCTCCCGTAACAATCTCCAAGATTTTGTGCACCAGCGTACCAAACTCCATACTGGTATTGTTAAACTCCTCGGATCTGGTACCTAGCGAAAAATGCTCTTCATTGAAGTTAAGGTCTATTTCATTTACGCCACCAGCGATAATTTCAGAATTCTCCTTGATATCGGACGAACCCTCGAGACCATTTGCTGCGCCACAACGCTCCGCCGCATCCTTCAATTGAAAATACCAGGTGATCGCGTCCTTCTCTTTTCCTGCAACCCCCGATACAAACAATGCTTGTCTCGCTCTCGTGACCGCCACGTATAGGAGATTGGTATCCTCAACTTTATTTAGCGCGTTATGACGCTGGAACAACTCGGATCGCACTTGTCCATCGTCTTTCCTACCACCATAAATAGAAAAATGGTTCGGAGAGTCATCACCTGGCGTCCAATCAACCAAAACATTCCAATTATCAGCATCGACCAATGCATTTGCATCCGCCAAGAAAACGACAGGAGCCTCTAAACCTTTAGCACCGTGAATTGTCATGATACGGACAGCATCGAGAGATCCTAGCTGCGAACCCTCTTCGGGTCCTGATCCCTCCTCTAAACGCAATAGTCTAATTTGTTCCAGAAAACGATCGATACTCGGAAATCGACCCGCTGAAAAATCCAGCGAATACTCAAGGAATGCAATCAAATTTG
>QXZO01000059.1:3569-12426 GCA_009886305.1 Betaproteobacteria bacterium | reverse complement strand
TATTTGCATCTGGATGATAGTAGCCACCTATGTCAACCGGAACACCTTGAACGCCACGTAGTTCAGCAATAATGGCATCTTCATTCTGACTGAGTTGATCAAAAATCACTTTAAACTTTGAAGCTATTTCTGTGTTTTCTGATTGTCTGGCTACAGCTTCTGCCCAATACATCGCGAAATAGTAATGACTCTCTCTATTGTCAGCTTCCCCAACTTTTCTAGAAGGCGATCGATTGTTATCGAGTATTTTCTGAGTTGCAACTTCGGCAGCTCGACTTAAAATTTTCGCTCGCTGATTTCCGGAACTGTTCGCATAAAACATCAGGCTTTCTCCCAAGGCGCAGAATTCTCCTAACGAATCCCAACGCAAATGGTTTTCAGAAAGTAGCTGCTGAACGTGTTTGGGTGCGGAACCCCCAGCTCCAGTTTCGAACAAGCCGCCACCGTTCATGAGCTTAACAATAGATAACATTTTTGCAGAAGTTCCTAATTCTAAAATAGGAAACAAATCAGTCAAATAATCTCTCAACACGTTACCTGTAATCGCTATCGAGTTTTTGCCCTGTCGAATCGTCTCAAGGGTCGCTCTTGTCGCTTCCCGTGGCGCCAAGATATCGAATCTTTCTGTCAGACCCTCTGCTTTTAACGCATGCTCAACATACTCTAGTACCTGGGCGTCATGAGCACGCGCGCGATCAAGCCAAAATACTGCATGAGACCCTGTCGCCTCTTGCCTTAATAGAGCTAATTTAATCCAATCCTCGATTGCTGCCTTTTGTGTTACTGAAGAGCGCCAGACGTCCCCTTTTTCAACATCATGTTCGTGGAGCACATCACCGTTAGCAGCAAGCATCTTAACTGTGCCATCAGCAGGCATCTCAAATGTAGTTGGATGAGAGCCATATTCTTCTGCTTTCTGCGCCATCAAACCAACATTGGCAACCGCACCTGAGGTTGACGGATCCAGGGCCCCTGTCTTTTTGAAATATTCGATTGTTTCATCGTATACCGGAGCGTAGCAATTATCAGGAATCACACATTTAACGTCCCCTGCGTTACCATCAGGTCCCCAACCTATGCCGCCTGCACGAATTACTGCTGGCATGGATGCGTCAATAATGACATCGGAGGGCACGTGTAGATTGGTAATCCCCTTATCACTATCGACCATATACAGCTTAGGCCGAATCTCTAAGGTTTCATTAATCTCACTAACGATGTCTGGTTCCTTTGATAAACGACTCAAAACGTCACCCAACCCCGCATTTGGACTGATACCAAGCTCCTTAAACTTTTGAGCATATTTTTCGAATACTGGGCTAAGAAATGCCACAACAGTATGACCAAAGAGAATCGGATCAGAGACCTTCATCATCGTCGCTTTGAGATGTAACGAAAACAGTATATTTTTTTGTTTTGCGTCATCTATCTCTATCTCGAGGAATTCCCTCAAAGCTTTTATGCTCATGAATGTTGCATCAACAACCGCACCCGCACTTAGTACCACTCCATCTTTTAACGTGACCGTTTCGCCGTCACGGTTAATAAATTCAATACGTGCTTTACCCATTTGGTTCGAGCTTATTGTGACCGAACGCTCATTCGTATAGAAATCATTACCAGACATTGAAGAAACATGGGTTTTTGATGTCCCCTCCCATACGCCCATTGAATGAGGGTTAGCCTTTGCGAATTCTTTTACTGCCTTCGCGGCTCGTCTATCAGAGTTACCCTCTCTTAGAACAGGATTAACAGCAGAGCCTTTTATCGAATCGTATTTTTTTCGCACATCTGATTCAAGATCTGAATTCGGCACATCCGGATAGTCTGGAATATTAAAACCCTGTTGCTGTAGCTCACTAATGACCGCTTTTAATTGAGGAATGGAGGCGGAAATGTTCGGCAGTTTTATTACATTTGCAGAAGACTGTTTTACAACGTTACTGAGCTCGCTGAGATCATTCGGCTGACGCTGCGACTCCATTAAGTGATCAGGAAACACAGAAAGAATTCGACCTGAGAGCGAAATGTCTTTACTTCCAACTCTAATATCCGCGCTAGAGGTGAAGGCCTTAATTATGGGCAATAATGAACCACTTGCCAGCTCTGGGGCTTCATCTACTATCGTATAAACAATATCCATTTCTTGACTGCTACTCATGATTCCTCTTCTCCCTCTTACCTATGTGAAATACGAATACGGATTAAAATTAGGTTTCATATACTGCCATCGGACTACACAAGCTGTTACCATAATGATAGCGCAGTTGCCTGTATGGAGGGATGATACAAACCACTTCACTCACCACGGCTGCTCGAAACTTAGCTTGCATTATCCTTTGCAACAAAATACTTTGGATCCTCAATTACGTTCACTTCAACAAGATTTCCTGCTCTTTTTAATAGTCGTCGACAATCTTGACTCAAATGAACCAAATGTAATTTTTTACCTGCATTTTCGTAACGTTCAGCTAGGCTATCAATAGCTTCAAGGCCAGAGTGATCAGCTACTCGAGATCGAGCGAAGTCGATAACAACGTCATCATTATCTTTTTTTGGATCAAATCGTTCTAGGAAAGAAGTCACAGAACCAAAAAACAGTGGACCTGTAACCGCATATACCGTCGAACCTTTGTGATCCTCTTTTGATTCTATACGAATATATTTAGCGTGTTCCCAACTAAACACTAATGCGGAAATGATCACGCCCACCACAACGGCAACCGCTAGGTCAGTCGCCACTGTAACCGCAGAAACAGTAATTAGGATCAAAGCATCACTTAGGGGTACTTTCCCTATGATCCTAAAACTAGACCATTCGAACGTACTGATCACAACGATAAACATCACCCCAATTAATGCGGCCAGAGGGATTTGCTCGATAAGCGGAGATGCGATTAGTATAAATAATAATAAAAAGAGTGCCGCACTAATTCCAGAAAACCTTCCGCGGCCTCCAGAATTAACGTTAATCATGCTCTGTCCGATCATAGCGCACCCTCCCATGCCACCAAAAAACCCGGTCACAGTATTAGCAACTCCCTGCCCGATACATTCTTGATTTCCGTGCCCACGTGTTTCCGTGATCTCATCAATGAGCCGCAGCGTTAATAACGACTCAATTAAGCCGATCGCTGCTAAAATAATTGAGTAAGGCAGAATAATTAGTAACGTTTCAACACTGAGTGGTGCACTTGGGAAATGAAATTGGGGCAATCCTCCACTAATAGAAGCGACATCGCCCACTACCTTAGTATCTAATCCGAACCACCAAACTAAACCCGTAACAGTTGCGATCGCTACCAAGGACGCGGGTAATGCGCTAGTAAGTCGAGGCAAGTAGTAAATGATCATCATCGTAAATGATACAAGTCCTAATAATAAATAAAGATCGGATCCTTGGAGCCACGCGACGTCAATGATTGAGCCTTGCATAAAAGTACCCGCCAACCAACCGGCCTCTCCTGATTCGCCGAACTGTCTAAGTTGAGCTAGAAATATCACGATGGCTAAACCGTTCACAAAGCCCAGCATCACAGGGTAAGGAACGATCCGAATAAATTTTCCTAACTTCAGCAAACCCGCAGTAATCTGAATTAATCCCATCAAAATCACTGCAAAAAATAAATATTCAACACCGTGTTCAGCTACCAAAGAAACCATCACTACGGCTAAAGCTCCCGTAGCTCCGCTAATCATGCCCGGACGCCCCCCAATACATGCTGTGATCAATCCGACCATAAAGGCGGCGTATAGGCCAACTAATGGGTCGACGCCCGCAACGAAAGCAAATGCGACGGCCTCTGGCACTAATGCCAACGCAACTGTGAGCCCCGAGAACAAATCGTTCTTCAGCGACATCACTTGATTTATACGAAATTCAAACATTTTTTTAGATCCGATCTTGATGAAAACGCAACGCCACCACCACAGTCAGCGCTGCAAAACTGAATACTTCAATCGAACTCTTCTAATAACGTGAATCTGATTTGTACTCGAATGATTGACCAGCTAAAAACACAAAATCGCTGGAATAAGGCGCTCATGAACAATGAACATGCTCTGCCGCAACTTCATCTCTCACGCTTTTGCTAGTAGTTGAAGATCCTAATCAGTCTTTTAAACTTAGCAAAAGATTGACTGAGCAGACATATCAGTTGAGTGATGCAGATTGCAATTACAATTTTCTCTTGCTCCAAACGCAACTGCATCGGTTCATTTAGCGGAGCGAACGATAACACATTGAGGTCGATTACGAGTAGTTTTACACGAGACCCGACATAACAATGACTGGCATTAAGGTAAACATCATCTGGTGGATTCGAGCAAAATACCGTCATCCATTGTCAATCAGACAAAAACACGCAATCGATACGTATAATTTATTTTTAACAAAAAATTTCGGGTAGCTAAGAAACAATCAAACTTATTCAGATAGAACTAAAACTTTACACTTAAGAACACAAATCTCAATAGCGGGAGTATTTAACATGGCAGACTTACCTAATTCGAATAAAGAAGAAATTGATAAATTTAAAATAATCGCTGAGTCTGATAATGATGGCCCTTTGCTTATGCTGAATTTAAATCGATATCGACCAGAAGCTCAGTATCCAAAAGGTGAACTATACAAGGAATACATGATCATCCTTGATCAACTTCTGTCGGAGGTCGGAGGAGTTGTCAAATGGCGGACTACTGTACGTGGAACACTCGTAGGATCACAATACATCCATGAAGCCATCGGCATTTGGTATCCGACTCATCGTGCTTTTCTCAGCCTCATGAGCGCTCCTTCTTCAAATCGAAATATGCTACTCAGAAAAGCTGCGGTTGAGCACGCTGACTTACATCGCTGCGACCCGGACTAAAAGTCGCCGACTGTCCATCAGAAGGGGAACAATGGCGAACTAATCAAGCTCATATTCATGCTCATACTTAGGCCCCGAGATATTCTTTTGTTCATCTTTATAAAGAACAAAGCTACCGATTGCTAAGATATCTAATTCGGTACCCATGAAACACTTTATGGCGTCCCCCGGAGAGCATACAATCGGTTCACCACGAACATTGAACGATGTATTTACCAGCATCGGAATATTCGTTTTTTCATAAAACTTAGTGATTAAATCCCGGTAACGCGAGTTCGTTACCCCGTCTACCGTCTGAACCCGGGCAGAATAATCGACATGAGTAATGGCTGGTACTTTAGAGCGTGGGACATTCAATTTATCAATACCGAACAGAGCATCAACATCCGCCGAACATTTCAAGCGCTTATCTTCTGCGATGCCTGCAACCAGAAGCATATATGGACTGTCTTCGATGCATTCGAACCAGTCGCTTACGTGTTCCTGCAAAACGCTCGGTGCAAAGGGGCGAAAACTTTCTCGATATTTAACTTTGAGATTTAATTTCTTTTGCATGTCTGGTGATTGCGGATTAGCTATGATGCTTCGTGCACCAAGCGCTCTTGGACCGAACTCCATTCTCCCCTGCATCCACCCTACAGCCTGATCGTTAGCCAAAGCTTGAGCGACGGTATCAATGAAGCGCTCGTCATCTAATTTATGGTAGGTGGCACCGCTTTTTTCAAGTTGCTCCATGATTTCTTCATCACTAAAGCTTGGGCCCAAATAACTCCCAAACATCATGTCTTTAGGCGAAGTGACGCGTTCCATTCCGAAATGGAGATACCAAGCACAAAGCGCCGCACCCAGGGCGCCACCCGCATCACCAGCCGCAGGTTGAATCCAAATCTTCTCGAAAACCTTTTCTCGTACCAACCGACCATTAGCCACACAATTTAGCGCAACCCCCCCTGCTAGACATAAGTTTTTTTGACCTGTCTCGCGCGCGATGTTTTTTGCAATACGCAACACTACGTCCTCAGTGACCTCCTGTATCGATGCTGCTAAGTCCATATCGCGTTGAGTCAATGGGCTTTCTGGAGCCCTTGGAGGAGCACCAAAAAGCCGATTAAACTTCTCATTGGTCATGGTCAACCCAGTGGCATAGTCAAAATATGTCATATCAATCTGAAAACTCCCGTCATCGGCGACATTTAGGAGATTGTCCTTGATGAGATTCGCATATTTCGGCGCACCATATGGGGCTAGCCCCATGACTTTATATTCACCAGAATTAACCTTAAAACCTGTGTAATAAGTAAAGGCTGAATACAGCAATCCAATAGAGTGTGGAAAATGAATTTCTTTTTCAACGTTTAGCGTTCTGCCAGACCCAATAGCCCAAGAAGTGGTGGTCCACTCACCGACGCCGTCTATTGTCAAAATTGCCGCTTCTTCAAACGGGGAAGGATAAAAAGCGCTCGCCGCGTGTGAGAGATGATGTTCGGAGAATAATAATCTCCCCTCCCAATTGACCGAACTGCCGAGCGTCTGAGATAGCTCTTTAATGAGCTTGTCTTTTTGGAATAATTTTTCTTTAATCCAAAGTGGCATGGCTGATAGAAAACTTTTAAACCCTTTAGGCGCAAAAGCTAAATACGTCTCGAGAAGACGCTCAAACTTTACAAACGGTTTTTCATAAAAAACTACTGCCGTTATATCCGTTGGCGAAATACCCGCCTCGCGCATGCAATACTGAATGGCATAAAACGGGAATGAATAGTCGTGTTTTACGCGGCTGAATCGCTCCTCTTGAGCGGCAGCTAAAATCTGACCGTCCTTTAGTAGGCACGCGGCGCTATCGTGGTAGAAGGCCGAGATCCCTAAAATATACATACCCGAATTGATCCTAATTCAGAACAACGTGTAGATGAATGGTGCGACTACGGAACCTTGCGCAAGAATTAATAGACCGCCTAACATAACCATCACAATGATAATAGGCGCCATCCATAGTTTTTTACGGATCCGCAAAAAATGCCACAATTCTTTTAATATATCGATCATGGATGTTTGCTCTAAAATTGCTTTTTGAATGTACTAGAATCTCGAATTTGTCTCGACCTAGATTTCCAGTAAGTGCGTCGTGACTGAATTTTCAAACGAAGTTCATCACGCTTAAAAAGACGCATTATTATCCCCATCGGAGTGAATAAACCAAAGTAAATCAGCCCCATAACAATCGGACTGACAACTATGCCGAGCAGGGCCCCAAATTTCATCCAAAGTCGGTTAAGGGGTAACAACCGATCGGCTTTAAACACAGCAGTAACAGCAAGAGCCATTGCTAATAGGATAAGTATGGTGCCGGCAATAAAAAGCGACTTAATACTCAAATAGGTACCTACTGCAACAAATATACCCGCAAAGAAGTAACCAAATAAGCGATTAGAAGGCAATTCCGGCTGAACTGTTTTTTTAGACATAGACTCCATTTAACATGATTTTGTACCTAAACAAGCGAAGGCAGACCTCAATTTTCCAATTCAGTGTGTTCAGCTTACGTTATGAACTGCTGTATTTTTTGAAATTATAATTTCTCAGATTTCTATTCGAAAAATTTCAACAGTCTCGCTAGACAAAAAAAACCAGAACAATCTCATCGGACCATTCTGGTTTTCAAAACGAAAATAACCGCGCGTCAGAAAAATTCCTGACCCGCGATTATAGGCTCACCCTAGTTTCTGGCTGAGTGTTCTTCGTTCGCTGCCCACCAAATAAATAGACCAAATGCAATCTTGTTGAGCACATCAGCCAGGTTATAAATGATGTTTAATGTGCCGACGTCCGTTCCGCCAGCCAGATACCCTAGATAATAACCAATTGGGTAAATAGCCCAGCCTAGAGTAACAGTCCATTTCATTAAGCCGTATGCTTTCTTAACCGCACCTGAAGCCTGAGCGGCTGCGACCTTACTTGCCTCACCAGCGAAGATCTCGTACAGGATGTAAATCCAACCGATCATTCCAATGATAAAGCCCCACATTACAGGCATATATCCAGCTTCGCCCATGTACCCTGGAACTAACATGACCAGTGTTCCAATTAGCAAACGCCAGAAAATTCCACCAGATACTTTGGTGATCGCTGCGAGGATCAAATAGAACTCGATCATCAATAATGGAACCGTTAGGAGCCAATCGATGTATCTAAAGTCCGTTGGCGTATCGCCAGTTGCAACCCATACCTCGCGCATGTACATGTAGTGAAATGCTGCAATGAAAGTAACGAGCGCACTAACTGTTAGTGAGGTCGCCCATTTACCTCCGATTTTTAGCGCTTCCATCAAGAAAAAGATAGTAGCGGCTGCAAGTGCCATTGAAATTAGCCAAAACGAGTAACCCACGAAGTCTCCTGATTCGAGCATCATGGTCTCCGCAAAAGCTGATTGAGCGGTAAGCATACCTACTAAACCCGCACCAATTTTATGTTTTACGTTCATATGTTGATCTCCAAATAAATTAAATTGTTTAATTTTAATTTTCGCTCGAATTACGCTTTTGTTTTTGTTTTGGCAGTTTTTAGCTGCCTGCAAAACCCTCGCGACGTGCCTAGCATAGCCTATTTTTTCATGCATTTCTTGCATTGTTGTTCTTCAGATAAACCTTAACTGAACTTTTATACTAAGGTAGTCACTCAATAGTATGTTTTATCCTCAAGTGGTGGTTTTAAATCACAGTAAAAAGAGCTAAATTAAACATCAATTCGGGTATATTTTGCTGATGTAAAATAAAAATTAATATCATTAAATCAATAATATAAAAAGAATATCTTAATAATCACATGAATCAATAGCTCAATTCCACGGATAGGATTGTAGCTAGGATTTCGTAATTTTTAATAACATAACAACATGACTATGTCAGAGAACAACAAACAAGTTATTGTCGTTGGCGCCGGTTTCGGAGGCATTGCGGCTGCATTACGTGCTCGAGCATGCGGACACG
>QXZO01000059.1:0-3559 GCA_009886305.1 Betaproteobacteria bacterium | reverse complement strand
CGACGTAACGTTAGTGGAGCGCCTCTCGCAACTCGGGGGACGCGCACAAACTTTCCAAAAAGAGGGGTTTAAACACGACGCAGGTCCCACTGTTATTACTGCGCCATTCCTCTTTGAGGAATTATTTGCACTCTTCGACAAAAATGCGAATGATTATTACACGGCGGTTCCGTTAGACACCTGGTATGAGTTCATCTTCGAAGACAACCGAAAGTTTAGATATTCTGGAAACCTGGAAGATACTTATGAAGAAATTCGCAAATTCGACGAAAACGATATCAAAGGCTATCAAGCACTATTAAAAACCTCAGAGAAAATATTCGATATCGGATTTACACAACTTGCGGCCAAACCATTCACATCTTTTGTTCAGATGGTGAAACTGATACCCAAATTGATAAAACTGCGCAGCTACAAAACAGTTTATCAACTGGTTGCCTCTTACATAAAGAATCCGTACCTGAGAAAAGTATTCTCAATGCATCCGCTGCTTGTTGGCGGTAACCCCTACTCGACGACTTCAATTTATACGCTGATTCACTATCTCGAACGAAAGTGGGGTATCCATTTCATCATGGGCGGTACTTCGGCGCTTGTCAGCTCGTTGGAGAAACTGATGAGAGAAGAAGGAATAAAAATAAGAACAAGATTTGACGTGGCAAATATCAAGATTAACCAACAAACTAAGCGAGTTACAGAGGTGATTGATACTGACGGAAACGTACTAAAGGCGGATCTGGTTATTTACAATGGCGATCCTAGTTACGCATATCAAAATTTATTCTCTCAAATGTTGAGTAAACCTCTCAGCATGAAACCGGCTGCGTTAACACAGTACTCAATGGGGCTATTCGTTCTCTACTTCGGAACCACTCGAAAATATGACGAGGTGGCACATCACACGATTTGGCTAGGAAAACGTCATAAAGAGCTGTTACGCGACATATTCGAGCATAAAAAACTCACAGAGGACTTCTCGCTTTATGTCCATCGACCGACAGCGACGGATGCAAGCTTTGCTCCAGAGAATTGCGATAGCTTCTATGTTTTATGTCCAGTACCTAACCTACAATCCGGGACCGATTGGCGCATAGAGGGGCCAAAACTCCAAAAGCGTATCGTCAGCGCCTTGAGTAAATCAATGCTTCCTTTGTTAGAGGACCATATCGTGGCAGATTTTTGGATGAGTCCCGAAGATTTCTTGAATGAATACAAAAGCGTCTGGGGTGCTGGGTTCTCAATAGCACCCCTGTTTTCTCAGTCCGCTTATTTTAGATTTAAAAATCAAGATCCAAAAATAAAGAACCTCTTTTTTGTCGGTGCTGGAGTTCATCCAGGCGCTGGACTACCTGGAGTCGTTAGTTCTGCTAAGGTGACTGAGACGTTAATCAAAAGCTATTTAAAGTCTACATAACCCTAGCTCAGCTATAGTTATTCGGTTGTCTAAAACATGAATTTGAATTTAACTTATTTTTCTAAAAATAGCCTTCGACAGCACGGTAGAACATTTTGGCTCGCATCATTTTTCCTACCAAGAGACCAAGCCGCCAAAGCCACTGAGCTCTATGCATTTTGTCGATTAATGGACGATGTGGCAGATGACAACACACACGAAAACCAACATCTCCTGGGGAAATTTAGCGAGTACTTTAATAGCACGAGCGACCTACCCGATACATTAGGGGTTACCGAGCGAGAATTAATCGTAACTATTAAGACTTCCGGTCTTGATATAAATATTATCCAGGAACTATTTTCGGGACTAAAGGCCGATCTGGGTTCAATTGAATTCACTGAACAATCTCAGCTCCTTCGCTATGCCTATGCGGTTGCTGGGACCGTCGGCATACTGATGAGCAAAATTATGCAGTGTCATGACAAAGAGGCTGAGTACCATGCGGTTGACCTTGGGATGGCAATGCAATTGACCAATATCGCAAGAGATGTCCTTGAGGATGCAAGACTTGGACGAAAATATATTCCGATGAACCTAAGTATCGAAACAATCAAGACAAAGAAATCCAATGAAAACGTAACTCAAAATTTAGATGAAGTTATCCAACTCTCAGAAATTTACTATCAGTCTGGACTAAAAGGACTTCTATACTTACCGAGAAAAATGCGCCCATGCGTCTACATTATGGCGATACTATACCGAGCTATATCTAGAAAATTAAAAAATAATGGTTTTAATTGGCAAGATGGCAGAACAGTGGTTAGCCCATTTGAGAAAACGTGGTTGGTAATATGTGCCCTACCTTTTTGCCTGTGGCTATTGGCTTCACCTAAATTTAAATCAACAAAAATTAAGACTCATCAAGTTGACTTGCACAAGGATTTGCGTGATTTACCTGGCACGAATCAATGACTAGTGCATCCACAACTCAGGTTACTATTGTCGGGGCGGGTATTTCCGGTCTTCTTATCTCCCGACACCTCATTGATCAGGGCGCTTCGGTCACACTCGTGGGTCCAGAGGATAGGAGGGAACAAACACTTTGCACCTGGAGAAATGTTCAAGCTCCTGACTATTATGATGAGCATATTGCAGGTCGATGGAGAAGTTGGCAATTCGGAGCGGACAATATGACTATAGTTCACCAATCGGATGAATATTGGTATGAAGCCCTAAACGGACTATCTTTTAAAACGAGTTTAGAAGATTACTTATCAGCACAGCCAAAACTCACACGAATTAAAGAATTAGCTGACACCAAGAAACAATCTAATAATCTCTTTCAAATTGACACCGCGTCCAGCTCTTTCACATCCCCTAACTTGCTTGATTCCCGCCCCCCTCAGATTGGAGAAAAAACTTTAATCCAACAATTTTATGGTGTTACGATTCAAACTGAAAAAGGGGCTGACATCGTTAAGCGACCTATCCTCATGGACTTTAGTGTTTCCCTAGAAAACCAAAAGGGTGTCGTTTTTATTTACGTCATACCGTTTCCTCGAGAATCCATCTTAGTAGAAGCGACCTTCTTTGGAACATCACAACTAGAAGAATCCGTTCTTAAAAATTTGGCACAGCATTGGATTAATGAGCACTGCAATACTGACTACGTGCATGATTCACCAATATTCGAAGAAAAAGGCATTATTCCAATGGGTCCAGTTTCGTTCATTCATAATGGGAATCCTGCTGGAATTGCTGCGGGCTCAGCGCGTCAAAGCTCAGGTTATGCACTGCAGGGACTCGAACGTCAGATTAAAAAATACCAAGAACTTAATGACCTAACAGCATTGTCTTGTTCGCCCTATTCGAGTTTATCTAAATGGATGGATAAAGTGTTTTTAAAGGTAATTCAATATAATCCGGCATTAGGCAAAGATATTTTTAGTACTATGGCCAAGTCCTTAACAGGTGACGAGTTTGCAGCGTTCATGGCTGATGATTTCTCAATTAAAGATAGCTTCAAAATAATCCGCTCGCTACCTAAAACACCCTTTCTTAAGGCTATGATTTCTCGATAATGTCATCGTTAGTAGACTATTTCTCGCTACTCGCCATAGTTATCATTGGCATACCCCACGGCGCTCTAGATCTAGACCTAGC
>QXZO01000058.1 GCA_009886305.1 Betaproteobacteria bacterium | reverse complement strand
TTCATCCTCAACAAAAGGTTTAAACAGCTTACGCAGATGAACAGAGGGGAGGATCGTGTCCTTTGCCTGTTCTAATCCCAGAATAAGCTGTTCCTCTATTGCTTGAGGTTGAAGGAACGGGGACTGCCAAAAGCTCTTTTCAACACGAGTAGAATTTATTAAATAGACGTTTTTTACACCCATAGCGGCAATGGTTTGGAGGACTCTCCGCAACATTTTTGGTCGGGGAAGAGCAAGAATGACCGTTATCGGTAAAGGCTTAGGCGGTTGAACATCGAGGTCTAAGGAGATAGTGGCGTGCTCATCAGTTAGTGTGGTGATTTTGCCTCTACCCATAGTACCGTTTATTTCGCCCAAATTAAGAAAGTCACCCTCAGTTAACCGCTGAACTTGTGTAAGGTGATCAAACTGACGACCGCTGATCTTAGCGACGTTGTTTTCGATACTATTTGAGTTAAGGAGCATTAGATTCATAGGGATAATTGTACCGGAAAATTACCTTTTCAGCCTCCATATCTAGTGCGATTGACAGGAAAACATCAATGACCTAAAGTCTCACGTCGTGGTTGGTATGGACGCTGGCTTATCGCGCATTCGTGGTCTTTGTCGGGAACCCTAACCCAATATAAACTAGCTCAAAATAATCCGAAATAGAGGCAGATAATGTCAGATAAAATACCGAGAGATAATAGCAATGACTATACGGAGACAATGGCGTGCAGAAGGAGAGAATTTATCTCTGGAAAGACGTCGACACCTTTAGATCATATTGGTCATTATTCTGTCGAACCTGGCTCAACCGCGGGAAATATTGAAAACTTTTTTGGGGTAGCTCAGATACCTATGGGCCTGATGGGTCCTTTACTTGTGAACGGTGAGCATGCTCAAGGCGAATTTTATGTTCCTATGGCGACCAGCGAGGGTACGTTGGTTGCAAGTTACAACCGAGGAGCGCGCCTACTGCGAGAAGCTGGCGGGGTTACAGTTTCAGTAGTAGATGACGCCATGCAAAGAGCTCCTGTCTTTATTTTTAAAGATGCCAGAGAGGCACGTGATTTTGGAGTTTGGATAGAAGAAAATTTCGACCAGATAGCAACTCAAGCGGAGACGACAACTTCCACCGGGAAACGGCGCAATATTCAACAGTTTGCAGCTGCTCGTATGCGCTACTTGCGCTTTAATTACACCACAGGTGATGCGGCAGGGCAGAATATGGTTGGCAAAGCCACTTTTGTGGCCTGTGAATGGATTAAAGCTAATTACCCAGGAATTGAGCGTTATACCCTCTCAGGCGCCATGGACACGGATAAGAAGCATTCACAGCTTAATACTCTGCATACAAGAGGAAAGCGTGTTATCGCTGAGATAACAATTCCCAGCGGCTTACTTGAAAAAGTAATGGGCACAACCGCTGAAGCTTTGTATAAGGCCCGTTCTGTAAATCAGGTTGGATCTTTACTTGCGGGTTCTATAAATACTGGAGCGCATTCTGCAAACGGTATTACTGCTACCTTTATAGCAACAGGGCAGGATGTTGCTAATGTTGCCGAATCCTCTGCGGCTATCGTTTATGCAGACCTAGATCATAACGGGAATTATTATTTGTCGATTACCATACCCTCGTTAATTGTCGCTACCTATGGAGGTGGTACGGGTTTACCCACTCAGCAAGAATGCCTCAAAATGATGGGATGTAGCGGAGCCGGTAAAGTGAACAAGCTAGCTGAAATTATTGGTGCAACAGTAATGGCAGGTGAAATCTCCTTAATGAGTGCCGTATTGGCTGGAGACTGGGTGACTAGTCATGACGCACTGGGGCGGAATCGATAATAGATTGAGTGTGCCTTTTATAGTAATTTTGAGTGAGTTCACTATAATGGCGCCCCTCTGGGCTCGTAGTTCAATGGATAGAATAGGGACCTCCTAAGTCTTAGATGCAGGTTCGATTCCTGCCGAGCCCACCAATTTTTAGTGCGCTATTTAGCTAGTTAAGAGAGACAGAGCGCACGCCCTCAGTGCGCAATTTAGGCAATAACTTCAAACAAGACCTCTGATCGATTTGACGAACGTTGGTCTTTAGCCCAATCTATAAACTATGATTTCATTTTGAGTTACGTATGAGCGAATACCCAAAGTTTAGACAAGCTGATTACCCTAAACTCTATTTAGAGCAGACTGACAAAGATTTAGCGAAAAGTTTACATCCCAACCTGCGCTATGCCTATTTTAAAACCATAGCTAAGGGTGGCAAGTCTCTTATTCAATCGTGCAAAGATTTACACCTCGGCCGAGTTGTTTGTCATAAATCCTTGTTGCCTGAGTTCGCCAACGATCCCATTGAACAAAAAAGACTGCTGCGTGAGGCACGTGTCTCTGCAATGTTGCAGCACCCTAATACTATGCCTACTTATGAAGTCGGCCGCGATCATCATGGGAACTGCTATTTCACCATGAAACTAGTCCACGGCTATACGTTTCGAGAAATTATTGATTATCGAGAACGCTATGATGTGACGCAACTCGTTAATATCATTATTCAAGTGGGTCATGCACTGCAATATGCGCATACTCACGGTGTTGTCCACCGAGATGTTAAACCCGAAAACATCCTTGTAGGCCCTTTTGGTGAAGTCCTTTTATTAGATTGGGGTTTGGCAAAGGTAAGAAGCGAGGAGGGCGCACCGTCGGATATAGACGATATGTCATCCGAATCTCTGACGGAAGATCCAACAATGACTGGCTTTCAAAAGCTGCAGGGAACGATTGCATACATGTCCCCGGAGCAAATTAAAAAGGCTCCCGACATAGATGGAAGAACGGATATTTATAGTCTTGGTGTTGTGCTTTATGAGGCTTTAACCGGAGTTAAGCCGAGCTTGGGCGATACTATGGATAAGATAAAGGCAAGCACGCTAAATGATATTCCAATCATCCCATCAGAAATATCCACGACGCCTATATCACAGGTTTTAGATGACATTGTTATGCAGTGCTTGGCCAAAGATGCAAATAAACGAATGCAGAGTATTGGTGAGCTAATACGCTTACTTAAAGAAGGTTTAGGGGTGTAAGTAGACTAAATTTAAAGTCTAGCCAGAATGAAAGAGATGTTATCTTGACCTCCACAATCTAGCGCTCTGTCCAGTAATTTTTCACCGTACTCATTTAGGCTATGTTTAAAGCCGATTGCGTAATCCAGCATTAACTCGTCACTAACTTTGTCAGAGAGTCCATCAGTGCAGGCGAGGACAATATCACCGGGGGCGATTTGTGTGCTGTCAGAATCTGGCTTAATTAATAATATACTGCCGATTTTTTGAGTGAGTATACTGGGAGCTCGCCGATATAAATCAGGTGCTAAGGTTGCATTAATTTTGTCTCTATCCAGTGTGTGGTCAGTGGTTAGCTGTTTAATGGTCTTATCTGAACTTCTGATCAAGTAACTTCTAGAATCG
>QXZO01000057.1 GCA_009886305.1 Betaproteobacteria bacterium | reverse complement strand
CTTATCACGCCTCCTGAGGGTCTCAATGTTTTTGTTATCAAGTCATTCGTACCAGATACACCGATAT
Organism: Betaproteobacteria bacterium; assembly: GCA_009886305.1. GTDB lineage: Bacteria > Pseudomonadota > Gammaproteobacteria > Burkholderiales > Eutrophovitaceae > Eutrophovita. The sequence goes on along the minus strand of QXZO01000057.1, from coordinate 6,482 downwards.
CAAAGATATTTAAAGGTGTGATGCCATTTTTCGCAGTTGAGATTTTTCGTGTGGGCTTGCTCTTGTTATTTCCGGCACTGTGTCTGTTATTGCCGATGTATTTATCTGGATGAAGTTCTAAACTATGATGCACAAATCTGATTCTAGGTAATTATTTAATTTTTTAAAAATAAAAATGCGGTTTTCGCAATTTAGAAAAGGCAAGTTACGGTGAAATGCAAAAAGACACAGGTGATTATTGTTGGTTCTGGGCCAGCAGGTCTTTTGTTATCCCAACTTCTTTATAACGAAGGCATCTCCAGTATTATCGTGGATAGACAAAGTCGTGAGCGTATCGAAGCGCGGGTGCGTGCTGGTGTGCTGGAGTGGGGAAGTGTTCAGGCGCTAGAGGAAGCTACAATTGGTGAGCGGATGCACCTTGAGGGTCTTCCCCATGATGGGTTTGAGCTTGCCTTTGATGGCGATCTTCATCGAATTGATGTTGCCGGACTCACTGGTAAAAAAGTTATGGTCTACGGACAGACTGAATTGACGGCGGATTTGATTTCTCAGCGGTTGAGACAGGGTTGTGAGATTGTCTTTTCTGCAGAGGATGTTCAACCAATAGATGTGAGCACTACTTCGCCAAAATTACGATATACGAAGGATGGTGAATCGTATGAGATCGAAGGGGACTATATTACCGGATGCGATGGATTTCATGGCGTTTGCCGTCATACGATTCCGAGCAATATATTGAAAACCTATGAAAAAGTTTACCCTTTCGGATGGCTTGGTATTCTCGTAGAAAAACCGCCCGTATCTGATGAGCTAATTTATGCGAACCATCAACACGGGTTCGCCTTGTGTTCTATGCGCTCAAAGACGCGAAGCAGGTATTACATCCAGTGTCCGCTAACAGACAAGGTTGAAGACTGGTCCGATAAGAGATTTTGGGATGAGCTGTCGCTCAGGGTTGGCCCTGATGTTTCCACAAACTTGGAGACGGGCGACAGTTTTGAAAAATCAATTGCCCCTCTGCGTAGTTTCGTCGCTGAACCGATGCGCTATGGCAATATGTTTTTGGCGGGCGACGCCGCCCATATAGTGCCGCCTACGGGCGCAAAGGGGCTCAATCTTGCGATTGCTGATGTGCGTGTCTTGTCCCGTGGGCTTATCGAGCATTATAAAAAATCCAACGATTATTATTTAGAACGTTATTCTGATATATGCTTGAAACGAGTCTGGAAAGTGGAGCGTTTTTCATGGTTTATGTCAACCATGCTGCACCAATTTCCTGAGTTCAGTTCATTTGAAAAACGTATTCAACGCGCGGAGTTTGACCACATAAAAGGATCAGAAGTAGCCTCAAGGTCAATTGCTGAAAACTACGTTGGTTTACCCTTGGAAATGTGAGGCTATAAATGGTAGGAGCGAAATAAATGGGAGATATTCGAAAAAAAGGAATGGCGACACGCCGTGAAGTGCTTGGAAATGCTCACGTCGATAAGGCAGAGCAGAATAAGACATCATTTGACGAGCCTTTCCAGTCAATGATTACCGATAGTGCATGGGGACACGTATGGTCTGGTGATGCTTATACGAAAAGGGAGCGCTCCATGGTCACGATCGCGTTGTTGGCGGGGCTTGGTCATTACGAAGAGTTAGAAATGCATATAAGAGCAACTGCAAATACGGGTGCCACGCCGGAAGACATTCGAGAGGCTTTAATGCACGTAGCGATTTACGCGGGTGTGCCGTGTGCAAATCACGCGGTAAAGATTGCAAAGCGAGTTCTTCATGAAATGAAAGAGAACGACTGATGGAACATTCAAAGCAAAGCTTTTCAAAACGAAATTATGCGTCTCAACCAAAAAACAATTATCCTGATTATCGATCAACAGCACTGCGTCACCAAAAGCATAAACTTGTAGTCCTACCCCAAACTCTGGCAGATACAAAAGGTCCTGTGTTCGGTCATATGGATCTGGGAGATCAGGATCATGATTTGATCATAAATTATGCGGCGAACGGTAAGAGCGCAATTGGCGAACGTATTGTGGTGCACGGAAAAGTGTTGGATGAGTCAGGGAGTCCGGTGCCGAATGCATTAATTGAAGTGTGGCAAGCAAATGCGGGAGGGCGATATCGTCATAAAAATGACGCATATTTAGCTCCTCTTGATCCAAATTTTGGCGGTTGTGGGCGCTGCTTGACTGATAGCAAGGGTCATTATACTTTTCGCACGATCAAGCCAGGGCCCTATCCGTGGCCAAATGGCGGTAATGACTGGCGCCCGGCACACATTCATTTTTCTATTTTTGGTCAAGCCTTTGTTCAACGTCTTATCACTCAAATGTATTTTGAAGGTGATCCACATATTCAGATTTGTCCAATTGTTCAGGCGATTGAAGATCCACGTGCCGTAAATCAATTGGTAGCTCGTCTCGATATGGCTCATTCTGTTCCGATGGACGTGAGAGCATATCGGTTCGATCTTATTCTTCGTGGCCCGAGCTCCACTATGTTTGAAAATAAATAAAAAAGGTAATTGGTATGGATCCTTTAGATGTCCGTCGTATGCGTCCTGCTGTAATCAATGCTGAAACTCCATTGCGTGAATCTGCGTCACAGACCGCTGGACCATATGTGCATATCGGTTGCATGCCCAATAGCATGGGCTTGACGGGAGTTTATCCGGCCGATCTAACAAGTAACAAACCTTTAGCTGATTCGCCTATAACAATACTTGGGAAAATATTCGATGGTGATGACGTCGTCTGCAAAGATATGATGCTTGAGTTTTGGCATGCAGATGAGCGGGGTAGCTATGACAATGGCTTATGGCACCGTTCAAGCACTGATTTAGAAAGCGGTCTATTTTTAATCAAAACGCAGATGCCAGGAGAAACTAAAGCTATAGATGGCAGGGTGCTCGCACCATTTATATCGGTTTGGATTACAGCACGCGGCCTAAATCTTGGACTTTTAACCCGCATCTATTTTCCAGAACACGAAAAGGCGATAAACAAAGATCCACATATAGCACTTATACCTGAGGATCGTCGTAATACTTTGCTGGCAAAGCCAGTGCAGGGTGGATATCATTTCGATATTCATTTGCAAGGGTTAGATGAGACTGTTTTTTTTGATGTGTGATTGGTCCGAATGAGAATCATAAATGTATAGCGAATGATGGGCTTATTATCCGTTTCGGGACACGAGTGACTTATGCTAAAAACGATAAAAATCAATGATCACTACATCCATTATGAACATTATGAATCTGATCCTAAAAAAGCAACATTGGTGTTTATCAATTCACTCGGAACGGATCATAGAATATGGTCACATGTAGTGTCCCAACTCGGTCAGGCCTCCAATTATCTGAAATATGACAAGCGAGGGCATGGGTTATCTGGACATTCAGGACAAAGTCTGTCGATCAGCAATTATGCTGATGATCTAATCGCGCTTGTCTCCTCGCTTTCTATAAAAAGAGTGATTCCGGTAGGCTTATCCATAGGCGGACTCATTGCACAAGAGCTTTATCGGAAGCGCCGTGACTTAGTGGATAAGCTAATACTTACAAACACTGCTACCGCGATAGGTTCTAAGGATAGCTGGACTCAGCGCATTGAGGCTGTTCAACATAATGGACTGGCCAGTATCTCTGATTTAATTTTGAGTAAATGGTTTGGGTCTGGTTTTGCTCATCATTATCCAGATCGCTTTGCCCTGGCTAAAGGAATATTGTTGCAAACGCCTGATACTGGTTACTTAGCGGCTTGTCATGCGCTGGCTAATGCTGATTTGACCGCTTTCGCTCCCAATATAAAAGTCCCCACTCTTTGTATGGCTGGTGGCGAGGATCAAGCAACGCCACCAGGTATTGTGGCTGCCATGGCTAATTTAATTCCGGAAAGCGAATTTTACGAATTATCCGGTGTTGGGCACATACCATGCCTTGAGGCCGAGAAGGAATTCACACAAACTGTACTTAAGTTTTTAAGCAAACACGAGGAAAACTATTTATGAGTTACGCAATAGGCTCAGATAATTTGATGCTCGTATTCTCACAAGACAAAAATGTTCAGGAATGCTTTAGCGTAAAGTCTGACATGGCTGCGATGATTGCTTTTGAAAAAGCGCTGACGAGTGCTCTCGCTCGATGCGATGTCATATCCCTGAAAGATGCGCAGGAAATCATTAATGTGTTGGAAAATTTTGAGCCAGATATGGATCAAATTCAGATTGAATTTAAGCGTGATGCCGTCGTGCCGCCAGTTTTGGTAAAGCAAATTCGTAAGAAATTAAATGACGAATATCAAGCCGGCTTTCATCATGGTACGACCAGTCAGGACTTGATCGATACCAGCTTGATGATGCGCATGAAGGATAGTGTGGCTATAGTTTCTCGTAATTTGAAGATTTTAGAGCTTAAATTGAAAGAGCTTGCTGCCTCCCATTCTGATGAAAGAATATTGACCGCACGAACTCGAATGCAAAATGCATTACCTATTTCAGTCCCAGAAAAAATCGGAAATTGGCGTTCACAAATTGAGAGTTTACTCATATCGATGCCACAAACATTTCTGCTTCAGTTAGGAGGCCCTGAGGGAGCAGCAAGGGAATATGGTGCTAATTATCACGATATATCTAGCGCGATGGCTTCAATATTAGAGTTAACACCTCCGAAGCATGCTTGGCATACGGATCGTCAACAGTTAACAAGTATCTGTTTCTGGTTTACCCAAGTTGCCACTGCGATGGGGAAGATTTCACAAGATCTACTATTCATGGCCCAAAGCGATGTGGCTGAAGTGCGTCTTGAAGGTGGTGGTTCTTCCTCTGCGATGAAACACAAAAAAAACCCTGTTTTAGCAGAGGTTATTCTTGCGCAAGCGCAATATTGTCACACTCAGATGAGCGGACTAAATACAGCATCCATCCATGAAAATGAGCGTTCAGGCACGGCGTGGACCTTGGAGTGGATGCTTGTGCCGAGCTTACTCATAACAAGTGCTAACACTGTCGTGAATACGACGGAGTTAATCGGACATGTCAATATCTAGAGTGTAAATATATCGGTTACTCAATTTCTGAAATAGTAGTGACCGTGAACGTTACTTGTTTCGTATCAATTGCGTCACCGGACTGAACGGAACCAAGCACCAAAATATTTCTACCTACTAATTCATTGAAGTCAGTTAGGACCTCTTTTGTATTAAATTCGAGAAGCACAACTTTGATATTGAGTACTGAAGGGCAATCAGGTATGTCTGGCGATTCTACGATTGTGAGATCAGCCTGCAATCGAAGAACAGGTGTCTTGTTTGCCTCTTTTATCACGGCTTCGCCTGCCAAGGCGACCTCTGTAAGACAAGTTGTCGTTACTGGCTCGTAAGGATATTTAGGGGTCATTCCGTAGGCGCTGAATACGACGGGGATAGTGCTATAAATTAGTAAGTGAATTAATAACTTTTTCATATCAAATCATTTTGTACGTAAATGTTCCTCGGGATTCGGTTTAAACTAATAATTATTCATTATCGCTTAAAATAAATAAATCTATTCAACTGATGAAACGTATTCCTTGGCCTGCGCCAATCACGCCTGCAGTATACAAAATTCAAGAAGATACGGTCCATTCGACAACCTTTGATGATCTGTATTTTTCTAAGTCTGGTGGTCTTGCGGAGAAACGATATGTTTTCATACAAGCGAATCACCTTGAAGAACGATTTCGACGTTCGAAGAAAGTTACGGTGTTGGAGTTTGGTTTTGGTCTCGGGTTGAATCTCTTGAGCACTATGGAGTCCCATTCGTCAGTTGGAAGTGATTGTGTGCTCGACTATGTTGCGTTTGAAAAGCATCCACTAACCAAAGATCAGATGCGCGAGTGTCTAACTGCAGCCGTTGGCATTCATGTGCATGCCGATTCAATAATCAATAATTTACCGCCTGTATTGTCTGGTTTTCACCGAATTATTTTATCGCCAAAGGTCATTCTCACTTTGATCTATGGGGATGCTGCATCGTCGATTAAAGAGCTTGATGCATCGGTAGACGTTTTTTATCTAGATGGTTTTTCTCCTAAAAAAAATGAAGATTTGTGGGCGCCTCAATTATTTGCAAGTTTCAGGCGGCTAGCTGCGGCTGGTGCGACCTTCAGCACATACAGTAGTGCGGGTGCAGTACGTCAGGGTATGTCATATGCTGGATTTGATGTTCAGGTTAAAAAAGGATTTGCACAAAAAAAAGATATGCTCGTTGGCATTTTTTCTGAGGAGGTTCAGACTCAACGTAAGTGTGTTGAAGAAGTAACGATTGTCGGAGGCGGAATAGGAGGCTGTTCGCTAGCGCTTCGCGCGAGCGAATTGGGTATGAATACAAGGCTTATTGATTCAGGCCAGGCAGTCATGGGGCAAGGATCGAGTAATCCATTGCCGTTGATACGCCCTACAATTTCTCTAGATTTTGGCCCACGCGGACAGTTTAGT
>QXZO01000056.1 GCA_009886305.1 Betaproteobacteria bacterium | reverse complement strand
AAGCTCCTGAAACCCACGGCATACCGCCAGTATTGGAACTGCTTGTGAAACGCATTCTCTGATCAACTCGAGGGTCAGGCTATCTCGCTGGGGATCTTCCAAAGTTCCCTCTTCATGGGCTGGACCATCGAAATGATGCGGCTGGATATTAGAGGGGCTTCCCGTCAGAAAAAGCCCATCAATGCTACTGACGATATCTCTAACGTTATATAGACCATTAAGATCCTTGATATCTGTTCCTTCACCAAAAGCCGGCAAGAGAACAGGAATTGCTGCTGCACCATGAGCCACAGCATTGATGTATTTTTCTCCCGCACCATGAAATTGATGAAGACCTGCTGTGATGACATCACAAGCGATACCAATGATTGGTAGAGCACTAGGCATAGGATTTCCTTAATCTTCGAGACTATCGTTAAATAGTAACGTCTAGTTCATTTAAATAGTAAAAAAGTTGTCGTCCAACCCATTTGGGTGAATGACCCAGGGTTCAGTCTATGATGAAATAATCACCTAGAAATGACAAATTAAAAATACTCTTTTGGGGTATGGCCTCCTTGGCGCATGAAAATGAAACTAAATAATCGGTCAGCGATAACGAGATAAATTATGGGTAACTCTAGATCAACAGCACAATGGAAAGAACTGGATGCAAAAAGTCATCTTCATCCTTTTACCGACTTCAATGATTATCAGCAAAATCATGGTCGGATTATTGAGCGGGCTGAGCATATCTACATCTATGACACCGATGGTAAGCAGATGCTTGATGCTATGTCGGGGCTTTGGTGTTGCAGTTTAGGTTATAGTCAGCCAGAAATTGCAGAGGCTGTGAACGCCCAATTCCAACAATTACCTTACTACAATAATTTTTTCCAGTGCAGCAATACTCCGGCGGTAGAACTAGCCGATAGACTTGTCAAAATGACTCCTGAGCAGTTCACCCACGTGTTTTTTACTAACTCTGGTTCTGAGGCGAATGACACAAACATCCGTCTAATTCGTCGCTATTGGGATATTAAAAAACAGCCCAAGAAGCGCATTATTTTGGCGCGCACCAACGCCTACCATGGAAGTACTATCGCTGCGGCAAGCCTCGGCGGTTTTGAATTCGTACACAATCAATTTGAAACCCTCCCCTATGCGCAACATATCGCTGATCCAAACTGGTACAACAATGGTGGAGATTTAAGTCCAGATGAATTTGGTCTTTATGCGGCTCGCGAATTGGAAAAACGAATTGATGAACTAGGCGAAGAAAATATTGCCGCTTTTATAGCAGAGCCTATTCAGGGAGCAGGGGGCGTTATCGTTCCGCCTGATAGCTATTGGCCCGAAGTACGACGAATTTTAAATGAACGAGATATTCTGTTTATCAGTGACGAAGTTATTTGTGGCTTTGGACGCACCGGGAGTATGTTTGGATGTGAAACCTATGGTATGAAGCCTGATCTACTAACATTCGCTAAGGCGGTTACCAATGGATTTCAGCCTCTTGGAGGAGTAATGGTTAGCGATAAAGTAGCAGACGTCATTACCAATGACGGAGGCGAATTCGGGCATGGATTTACTTATTCTGGACACCCAATTGCTTGCGCTGCCGCCTTGGCAACCTTAAATATTATGGAAAGAGATAATTTTGTCGATCACGTAGCTACTGATGTTGGACCTTATTTGCAAAAACAATGGGCCGCACTTGGTGACCATCCTATTGTCGGGCACGTGCGTGGTGTCGGCATGCTCGGCTCAATCGAGTTAGTACGCAATAAAGAGACTCGCGAACGCCTTGAATCTGAGCAAAAGTCTGGTGGCATTTGTCGTGAGTTTTGCGTCGCTAATGGTTTAATTATGCGCGCAGTAGGGGATTCGATGATAATCTCGCCGCCTTTTGTCAGTAGCCATGAAGAGATCGACCTACTAATTACCCGAGCCACCAAGTCTTTAGACCAGACGGCTGAGCACTACTCTATATAAGACGTAAATATTAAATTCTGGACTAGACCAATGAGTCCCTTCAGAATAGAAACTAATCGATGTAAAAATAGGACATTGTAATGGCAAGTGATTGGGGGAAATTTAACTGGGAAGACCCATTCAACCTCGACGAGCAACTCACCGAAGAAGAGCGTTTAATACGCGATTCTGCTGCTAGTTTTGCTGCAGAAAAATTAGAACCAAGAGTCACTCAAGCATTCCGAGACGAATCTACAGATCGCAAAATTTTTAATGAAATGGGTGAGCTTGGCTTGCTCGGTGCTACCATCGACGGATACGGCTGTCCCGGTGTGAGTTATGTTAGTTACGGACTAATTGCGAGAGAAGTTGAGCGCGTAGACTCCGGTTATCGGTCAATGATGAGCGTTCAATCAAGTTTGGTGATGTACCCCATCTATACCTATGGTACCGATGAGCAAAAAGAAAAGTATTTGCCCAAGTTGGCCTCTGGAGAATGGGTCGGTTGTTTTGGCCTCACTGAGCCTGATGCCGGTTCTGATCCGGGTGGTATGAATACTCGAGCGAAGAGTGTCGATGGGGGTTATCTCATTTCTGGTTCAAAAATGTGGATCAGCAACTCACCTATTGCGGATGTCTTTATTGTTTGGGCGAAAACTGACGATCGGGTGATTCGTGGGTTTATCCTTGAGAAAGGTATGAAAGGGTTATCTGCTCCTAAGATTGAAGGTAAATTGGCACTACGAGCATCTATTACCGGCGAAATTGTTATGGATGAAGTTTTTGTCGCCGATGAGCAGTTAATGCCAAATGTGCAAGGTCTCAAAGGACCCTTTGGTTGTCTGAATTCAGCTCGCTATGGGATTAGCTGGGGGGCACTAGGCGCGGCCGAAAGCTGTTGGTATGCGGCGCGGCAATATACGCTAGATCGAGTGCAGTTCAATCGACCTTTAGCTGCTAACCAACTGATCCAATTTAAACTCGCTAATATGCAAACCGACATCAGTCTCGGCCTCCAAGGTTCCCTTAGAGCAGGCCGTCTAAAAGAACAGGGCAATTTAGCTCCCGAATTGATTTCGCTATTGAAACGTAATAATTGCAGTAAAGCTCTTGAAATAGCTCGAATAGCCAGAGATATGCACGGTGGTAACGGCATTTCAGATGAATACCCTGTGATGCGCCACATGCTCAATCTTGAAGTCGTTAATACCTATGAGGGTACGGCTGACGTGCACGCTTTGATTTTAGGTAGAGCACAGACAGGCATCCAAGCTTTTAGCTAGGTCAATAAATAGTAGGGAACACCATGGCAGGACCACTTAAAGGATATCGGGTGCTTGATATGAGCCGCGTTTTGGCCGGCCCCTGGGCAGGGCAATTACTTGGTGACCTAGGTGCTGATGTGCTGAAAATCGAACGGCCAGAAGTTGGTGATGACACTAGACATTGGGGGCCCCCTTACCGAAAAGACATACAGGGCAAAGATACAAAAGATGCTGCTTACTTTTTTTGCGCCAATCGAGGTAAGAAATCTGTCACCGTCGACATAACCCATCCCGAAGGACAGGAAATTATCCGTCAACTAGTTTTACAAACAGATGTCTTGATTGAAAACTATAAAGTCGGTGGTCTAGCAAAATATGGCCTTGACTTCGATTCACTCGCAGCGATAAACCCAAAATTAGTCTACTGCTCTGTTACTGGGTTTGGCCAAACTGGGCCCTATGCCAATCGACCAGGTTATGATTTCTTGATCCAAGGTTTGGGTGGGCTTATGAGTATCACTGGCGAGCCCGATAACCCAGATACTAAAACCGGCGGACCAGTCAAAGTAGGTGTTGCAGTTACTGACCTCTTCACAGGCCTTTATGCGGCCAATGCCATCCAGGGGGCATTACTTGAACGACATCAATCTGGATTAGGTCAACACATTGATCTTGCTTTACTCGATGTCCAAGCCGCGGTGCTGGCTAATCAAGCAAGCAATTATCTGATTGGCGGAACCGTCCCAGGAAGGCTGGGCAACGCGCATCCTAATATCGTCCCCTACCAAGCGTTTGCTACCTCTGATAGTTTTATTATCATCGCTGTTGGTAATGATCAACAGTTTGCACGTTTCTGCAAAGTAATACACTCAGCATCACTAGCCAAAGATGACCGATACAAAACCAATGCTAATCGGGTAAACAACCGGCAATCTCTTTGCGAAAAAATTCAGATGCAACTGAAACTGCATGACAGTCAACACTGGCTCGAGGCTTTTGAAGAAAGCAATGTTCCTTGTGGACCCATCAATACCATTGATCAGGTATTTGAAGATCCCCAGATCATTGCCCGACATATGCTCATTAATATCCCTGATAGTCGCAGCGGCAATTTGAATGTGGTGGGCAACCCCATAAACTATAGCCGATCGGACATTGAATATGACTTATCTCCGCAAGAGCTGGGAAACCAAACCGAATCCGTTTTAAGAGATTATTTGGAATATTCTGAATCTAAGATTCACTGCTTAAAACACAACAAGATCGTTTAGTTGTTTCGAAAAACAATGTACTAACGCTTTCCATTTCACCTCTCCATTTATGATGAAATTCTCCAATTTATGACTTTTAGCAAAAATGAATCATGCAGGTAGCGCAAAAAAATCGCTTTAAACGAGCAAAAACTACTTTTTAAAGCCCAAACTAACATCTTTGGATGTAAAATCATCTTTTTGAACTAAAACGCCCTTCAAATCTAAAAAAGCTACTTTTACCTAAGATTCCAGCTTTAATTAGTTAATCAAAATAGTTTATTTTCCTATAATTGAGTGTATGATCACGAGGAAGCGCAATTTTAATCGAATGTTTTTCGGGTTAAAGTTGCAGTTTATGGTCTTTTGAGTTTCGAAATTTTTAAAAATTCGTTGCTTTAGGCTGAAACTTTGTACGTAAACCTTTCTGTTTGAAAGTTTAAATTAAATTGTAACCTTGGGGAGTAACATATGAACAAAAA
>QXZO01000055.1 GCA_009886305.1 Betaproteobacteria bacterium | reverse complement strand
ACCAATCCGCCATCAGTAAGATCAGTGTCAAGGCACCCACAAGAAAAGAAATAGAATATCCGTTTAGTACCGGGTCAACAAATTTTTTGGAAGTTTCTAAAGTCGGTAAATTAGATTTATTAATATCACTGAACCGTCGGTCCAGTTGACTGACCGAGACTCTCAGGGGACCATTTGAAGAAAATCCCGTAAATAAACCTGTCTCAAGAGTATGAAAGTAAGCGTTCCCGTCGGCAAACCATAAGGGAACATCAACACCATCAATTCGGTACACCTTTGTTATGTCGCCAGGAAGTCTAATCGTTCCCGGGTTCGCATTGAGAACTGGAGGCTCATCAACCAACCACTTAATTGAATTCGACAAAAGGATTGGAAAGTCTGCTAAAAAAGCAAGATTCGACTTATCAAGATCAAAGCCAAGCAAGATACTCTTAACAGCCCCGGGAACGGCAACGGCCAATACACCTTCACCCTCCGATTCAAGTAATGGATCAACACCATCAAAGGCTTGAAACACAACTCCTGATTCAATCAAAAGATCCGTCATTGGAATGTTCCGAAGAACCGGATGGTTGGCATTTTTCTCGACTGAAAGTTGTGAACTTCTGATTGGTGAAACCGAAATTCCCGACCATTCAACTGAATTAACACCAAAAAATATAGATGGAATCACAGGCTTTCGGTCTACAGGAACTCCATCAAAAACTAATGCATCAAATCGGAGCTCATCATCTTCAAGGCCTTGATAATCAGCATAAGTTAAGGCAGTAAGGGCAACACGTGGCATTAAGTCGAGCATAGTGGACATCTTTGAATCTGGCTTGTTAGATACGAAGCCCACACGAACCTGCCTCTTCGCTGTAATAAACCCAAAAGCCACATCGTCTGAATTAAAACGGTCCATATTTGAACCTACAGAGGCTTTTACCGGCCCACTCTCAAAGTCAGTTACATCAAAGATTTGAGTCAGTTTTTCGTAGGGCGCAAGTTCAACTTGCCTAGTAACCAAGCGAGACTGGGTTTGAGTCAGTGCTATCTCGATAACTTGAGATTCGCCTCCACCATTAACAATTTCAATAAAAGCCTGTCGTTTTTGGGTATCACTTGGCACCGCGGCAAAGGATAGTCGAGTAATACCCACATTAGGAGCCGGCTGAAATACAGAGACGGGAGTAAAATCTTCAGGAATACCGCCAATCATGACGCCGTCCGTATAGATAAATTTTCTTGGAACATCGATAGTCGCTACTTGAGAAGGTACGAGAGGATCTAAACTATTACCCACACTTAAGCTCTCAAGAATTTCTGTGACTTGCGAGATCGAACCAAAAGAGGGCGTCGTAACTTGCCTTTGAGTATCTACTAACATGACTTGCATATCTTTGGGTAGAGAATTCAAATGGGCCGTCAAGGTCTCTTTCGCGACATTAAACCGACTCGTTCCCCCTCGAGTTAACGCACCCATCGATGGGGAATTGTCAAAAATAATAAGGGTTCGATCATCTACCTGACCGCCGGTAACGGGGCGAAAAGCTGCCAATAAAAGACAAATCGCGATCAACGTAGCCAACAATAGAGATAACCACCATCTCCAGCGCTCATTAATCGCTCGTGACGATCCAAGAACTCGCTTCCATATCAAATTCGATGACATCAAGCGATTCAGCACTGGAGGCCGCAACAAGTATAGTAGGACCACCGCCCCAATCAAGCCGAATAGCAAAAAGAAAAATAGAGGACTTGAAAGCGCTACCGAAGTCATCGAAACATGCCCTCTTTCTTTAACGAGGTTAGCACCGAGGTCTCAAAATCCTCGTCGGTTCGCAAAGAGACGTATCCCCACCCCGAGCGTTTAAAGAAGGCTTCTGTATTTCCTAAATGTTTATAAAATTCAGAACGATAAGCCGCTAATGTGCCTTCGGTTACATGAGCACTAAGTGCCTCACGTGTTTCTGAATCAACTAAAACCACGTGTCCATCAATCTTTGGGCTCTCTTCCTCCGGATCGATAAGATGCGTTGCAAAAACCTCATGACCATACTGGACAATCGGCCGAAAGCTATCATCAAGCGGTTGAGCAAGCAAGAAATCAGAGATAACAAACACCAAACCACGGGTACGCCCAGCACCAAAATATTTACGGAAAGTATTTCCTAGATGCGTTTGACCCTCATTTTTTAGAGACTCCAGAAAATGCATGGCGCGCCACATTTGATTTTTACCTCTTCGACCAGGCATCTCTTTAATTACACCGTCTGAAAAGGAAATTAAACTCACGCGATCATGATTCAAAAGACCCACATAGGCTAATACCGCCGCAAATTTTTTGGCCATTTCGAATTTGCCGGAACCATCTCCCCCCATTGATGCGCTATTGTCGACAAGAATATAGATTGGGGTATCCGCCTCTTCTTCAAACATACGCAAAACAAGTCGATCTAAACGCATGTATGTGGCCCAATCCAAATTACGGATATCATCGCCCGATGAATACGGCCTGTAATCTGCAAAGATCATACCCACGCCCGTTCTTCTCGACCTGTGCTGACCGCGAAGGTGTCCAGCTACTGGTTTGCGCAGTAGCAAAGATATACCGTCTAAGCGACGCATAAATTCTTTACTTAAAAGAGTCGACATACATCTTCAAAAATATTCTTTAATCGAGATTTCGTTCAGGACTTTTTTGAGCTGGTGTTCAAGTTTTAGGCAACTCAACGAATCTTACTATTTCCTCAAGAATATGATCTGGG
>QXZO01000054.1:4132-4418 GCA_009886305.1 Betaproteobacteria bacterium | reverse complement strand
CGAAGAGTGCCAACACGTTATTGCCAACATGATGTTTAACATGGGTCGGCCTCGCCTATCCAAGTTCAAAGGCATGAAAGCTGGATGCGATGCCCGGGACTGGAACAAAATGGCGGACGAAATGGTCGATTCTCGGTGGCATGATCAGGTCCCGAACCGGGCCAAGCGTTTGGTTAAGCGAGTCCGTGACCTAGCAAAAGACTGAAATCATTGAATAAAAACATCGATTCTCGTGGAGCTCGTGAACGATAGACGTATCATTGTACCTTCAGGTCGCTGAGAATTG
>QXZO01000054.1:0-4122 GCA_009886305.1 Betaproteobacteria bacterium | reverse complement strand
CCAAACCGGGCCAAGCGTCTGGTCAAGCGTATCCGTGATCTAGCCAACGACTAATGGCTACCAAAATAAACGAAAATACAGAGGTTGCCTTACCTCTACGCAACATCATAAGTATGGTGGCTGCTGCATCCGTAGCAACGTGGGCATACTTTGGTATTATAGAACGACTAAACCAAATAGAAACTAACATCACAATGATGGAGTCTGACTTAAACCAGAACACAGAATTCCGCATCAAGTGGCCTCGTGGCGATATGGGCAGTCTTCCAGCAGACAGTGAACAGTTCATGTTGATAGAACATTTAGCCAACCAACTGGATGACTTGTCCACACAGATAGATGAAGGCCGTGCGCCATACGACCAACAACAAAAGTTAACTCTAGAGTTTTACGAGAAACGTATTACTGTACTAGAGGAGAACATAGAAAAACTAAGAAATGGAAATCATTAAAACCATAACTCTTATACTATATCTGGGTGGTGATGTGACCGAACACACCGCTTACGAACAGATATCCAAATGTCTTAAAGCAAAGCGTACCATCGAAAGAAATCTTTACAAGGAAAGTAACTCCGTTAGGTACTCCTGCGAGAATAAAACCGTTGAAATATCCAAAAATTCAGACGGTACGACTTATATTGTAAAAATAATAAAATAGTTTTAAACGCTAAGTTGCTGTGTTTACTTAATAAAAACATCGATTCTCGTGGAGCTCGTGATCAATGAACGTACCAATATACCCTCAAGGCCCTGAGAATCGCTGTCCGAGGTGCCAAGCACCATTAAAAGTGATCCAAGTGCATGGTCATGGGCAGTGTAGCTACTGTAAGGCGGTGATTGATGACTGTTGTCAGGGTGAAACCTGTTCGGTTACGTCTTCAGACCAGAAATCTTATCGCACCTAGCTCCGCTAACCACAAACTTAGACAACTCTGGGTTGTTCATCACTTCGATGGTCATCTCTGCTGCCCGATCGTTGCACTGACCGATGGTCTCATACGGTCCACGCATGTCCTCGAACACTTTGCAGCTTGATGTGTCAACAATCAGACACACTAATATCATTGCTTCAAACATTGTCTATCATTCTACCTCACCCCAGTTGTTTACAAGTGCCATGTCAACTTCAAACGGTACTTTTAATTCTGGTATGCAGTTTTCCATAATGTCTACAATTCTGTCCGCTTGATCTTTGGACTCTATGCTAAAGCATAATTCATCATGCACAGTTAACATAGGTATCAAACCTTCTTTGTAGCAGTCAACCATTGCTTTTTTTGTTTGGTCTGCGCTTGAACCCTGAATTAACTTATTTAAAGCTTTGTATGTGAAGGCACGGCGTATTCTGCCCTTGCCTCCATATTCTTTTAAAGCCTCTTCTATCTTCAACGCCTTACTAAACCCAAAAGATATAGGCTCCCACATATCAAACCGGCATTTACGTCCTAGCCATGTTCTTATCGATCCTTTACTCATTGCATGTTCGGCGGATAAGTCTGCTATACCCTTAACGAAAGGGACATTCTCATGGTACTGAGCCAACAAAACTTTGGCCTGCTCCTCATCGATGTCCATTACACCGGCAAGCTTCTTACGGCCCATGCCATACATAATTCCAAGGTTAACAGTCTTTGCTTCCTTTCGAGTAATGTTGGCTAGGTCTGCGACCATCTGATGAAAGTCAGCGTTGCCCTTCTGATACATTTCGACTACAGTATCAATCTCTGGATGGCGATGTAAATCGGGCAATTGAGCGCAGTAGTGCGCTAACCAACGGGGTTCTTGAGAAGCATAGTCAAAGCTGCCCCACTTTGTTCCCTCTTCCGGCAGGAACAGTCCACGGATTAACGCTTTAATCTCTGGATCTCTCGCCGGGATTTGCTGTAAATTGGGGTTGCTCGACGAAAATCGTCCTGTAACTGTCCCCCCTTCATCAGAACGAAGAGGGTTAAAATCACAATGGATGCGACCATTACACGAATGTTCAAGTATTGTCTCAACAAAGGTAGTGTTTGCCTTATTAAATTCACGCAATTTCACAATCTTCTGTGCAATTGGATGCGTGTGATTCACAAGAAACTGTTTTGTAAAGGACGGAGCGTTAGAGTTTTCTGTCCTATGGTATTTAAGACCAAGGGAATCAAACGCCTTTGCTATAGATGTGGCGACCCACGGTTCGATAGTTACACCCGTATAGATGCAGCCTCCCAAGGAGAGACAGCGACCCCAGTCTCTTTCTTTATTTCTTTAAGTAAATTATCCTCGCGCTTTTGTAAATCCTTCTTGACTAACTCTGCTTTATCTATGTCTACCCTAACGCCTTTGGTCTTCATGTCTAGTAGGCAAGGAAGTAGGCTTGTTTCAAGCTCGAAAATGCTTGAAACTTTTTCCTTTGCAATGTCTGCACGAAGCCTGTCCCACAAACGTAGGGTTACAGCAGCATCTTGCTCCGCATATCTTCCAACAAAATTAGCATGCAACTGCCACATGCCAGACTTTGGGTTAACACCATGCATTTCGGCAGCAGAACGAAGCATCTTTTCGTTCTTCCACTCACCAAGGTACTCACCAGCCAACGAGTTCAAGTTGTAGAACCTGCGGTTCTCGTTCAGCAGTGGCGCTGCAATCATTGTGTCAATTATTTTACCTTGCACTTCGATACCGGCCCACCGCAACCAGCCCAGATCATACATTGCATTGTGCATGACCTTCTCTATGTGCGGTGTTTCAAGCTGTTTCTTTAGCCAGTTGATGACTGTTTTCTCTGGCATATTCCCACCAGCCTCGTGGCGGATAGGAAAGTAACCAACAAAATCACCTGCTGCTACGGCAAAACCGATAACGTAACCGTCGTTCCGGCACCATCCCGGCCCCAGTGTGGTTAAGTTCGGGTCTCTGGTCTCCAGATCAATTGCCATGCGCTCACAGTTTGTAAGGTCAGGCAACGACGATGGCGGTGCCCACTCCTCTTCGTCATCAAATAAATCAGTCTTCATTGACTCGCTCCAATGCGTCCGTGGGTTCTTGTGTCCAAACAAATATGGGCGTTCCCTTGCCTATATAAGCACCGGATACGTTAAACGAAAAGTATTCTACCGCCTCCTCGTGGGTCATGTCGTGTTCTTCTACAAGAATCTCAATACATTTGGCGGCATCATACGCCAATACGTTATCATCCCCACATCTTTCAGCTATACCAAGTATAGCGTTATCAAAGCCATCAGCAATCATCGCAGTCATTTACAATCTCTCCTCCAAGTGCGGCATAACCTATGATATCTACCCATGAGTCATCCTTTGTTGAGTCCTCTGCCAGCCGCGCTAACTTTAGCCCGATCATACAGGCGACTACCTGCTCTGGTGTTATGGACCTACCTAAGATCACGCTCCATATGGTTGCTATGCGTTCATGGTTAAACTTAGCTGGCCCATACTCCTTGGCCCTCGGACCATTGATTAGCTCTTCTGCCTTATTTAAAAAGTCTTCTCGTGTTTTCATAGCCTAAACCCATAATGTGATTGTGATTCGATAATGTGCAGAGACTTTTTAGCGCGAGTTAACCCCACATAAAACGTCCGTACCTCGGAGTCTTGATCCATGCTTTCAACGCATGCTCTGGAGGAGTCTAACAGTAGAGCGACGTTATCCGCCTCGCCACCCTTTGCTTTGTGAATCGTCGATATCTTGATCCTCGGGGTCCCCGTCAAAATAGACTCGCCCATACGACGTACTGATGTAATGTATATTCGTTCCTTCTCGCTTACCTTCAGTACTTCGTACCACGGTGTCTCCTTGTTCACATACGGGGATAACAGGTCTTGAATATCTGTTAGCGTATAAGTTTGTTCTGCGTCTAAACTTGCGAGTTTCTTCCTGCCACCTCTTACGGCAGCGTCTGGGACTATTAATGTAGATAGCTTTTTCAATTCCTGTGCAGACAGTGCTTGATCCTTGCATAGTTTTAGCCATACCTCGATTCCGGTGAGAACATTGGGGGAAATGGACCAGCCGGAACCTTCACGCCAAAACAGGTATCCTTGCTCTTTAATTGTGGTTGCAATCTTGTTAGCAATGAAATTGGTACGGGCTAAAATTAGCCACTCTCCGGCTGTTAAGTCC
>QXZO01000053.1 GCA_009886305.1 Betaproteobacteria bacterium | reverse complement strand
TATTGTCTGGAGCGAATGATGCGGTGCAATAAATTATATTTTCTCTCACTACATCAGCACAAAATAACAATTTATCAAACGATTAGAGCCACGCTCATTTAAAAAAAACGATATCATAGTCATTAAAGTGAATTAAAGTGCATATAGTTAATGAAGAGTCCTTAAAAAATGAAAACGAACTTTAGTTTAAGTTGGATAGCAGCTTTTGTGTTTTCATCTTTTTTTGCAGCGCACAATGGCAATTTAATTGCAGACCCTTTAATCACATATCCAATTACCGTAAATGATATGAAGCTAAGGGTAGAGGTCGCCAATGAACCTAAAAGTCGGTCTCAAGGCCTCATGGAACGACGCTTTTTGAGCCACCACCGCGGAATGATTTTCGTCTTTCCCACCGAGCGACGTTTTTCAATATGGATGAAAAATACGCCAATCGATTTAACGGTTATCTTTGCCAATAAAAATGGTCGAATCATCAACATCGAGCATATGACAAAGAATACTCTAGATTCTCACACGCCATCGAGGCCCGCGATGTTCGCTCTTGAGGTCAATCAGGACTCCCCCGTTGCCAAAGGGGTAGAACCCGGCGACCTCATATTAGGGTTGGAAAAAATACCGCCAGCAAGTAACTGAGAATTATTAGCTCTCCTGGATATTCTGATTATCGGCGATTATTTCTAGGCTCTATCGATTCGTTATAAATTTTTTCAGCAATTAACCAATTTCCAACATGATTTAAATGACAGAAATCTAAAAAAACCTCATCATATTCATGACGCCGAACCAATGCATCACTGAGATCCATGAAAGAAACTCCCTCGATCTGAAGTTCTAAACTTACCTCACGAAGCTTCGGGTAACCTTTCTCAAACGCGATATCAACTCCAGGCGGAGTTTCAAGATAATGCGTTAACAACCCTCGTTCATACGATGACTTCTGATCGACGCTAAATATCGTCGGCTGCAAATAATGCTCGAATTCAGCGCTTGAGCTCGAGACAATCTCTTGCGCCTCTTTAACCGCCGCACGAAACCTATCCGCAGACAAATCTACTCCCCGAGTGAGCGCATCCTCATTAAAAATAGTGGCGGGCATCGAACGGTCAAAAATATCGAGCGCTAAGTCTGCAGTATGACTATAATTTTTTAATCTTCCATGCCACCGCTTCATCCACTTTGCCAACGAGCTCAGCTCTTGAATGGGACGAAAGTTTGGAACACCGGGCCTCCATCCTTCTGACGCCCCACCGAATACAACATAGTAGATATCATTAACACCATGATAAAAAATCACGATATCGTCTTCACGCAAGGGAATAGTTTTCAGAATCGAGACCTGCTGGGATGCATCCATCCCTGGTAGACCATAGTTATGAACAGTCCATGCAAGTCCGGCGTCGTTAACCATGCGCTGTAAGTAGCTGGCTATCGTATGCTCATCTGGAACCTCTTGGCCGAAAAGCGTGGAGCCACCGAACAGCAATATTCTGCGTTTTGAATTTGGCGGCGTGCCTATGGTCACACGGTACCCATCAGTAACATTGAAATATTCACCATGATAGTCATCGAGCTCCACCACATCAGTTAGTCGACCGTTCACAAAGGTTTCTGATTCTTTGAGAAATCGCTCACTAAAATAATCCGCATTTTGATAAGGCATGGGTTGTGTCGCTCGAAACTCCCAACGTGAAAGTTGATGATCTCTTATCGTCTTAACCCATACCCATGCTGCGAACTCCACTAAAGCTAACGAAAGTAACGTTGTGATAAAGATCACTAAACAGTTATTTACAACACTTTTCAAAGCACATCACCATAGAATTTTTGACACAAATGATTATAAATAGACTTGCTAATTACTCAGCTACAAAATCAATACTCGCACCACATGACCAACAAGTTTTAAATGATCCTGGATTAGACTCCTGGCAATTTGAGCACACCCAATCTTCCTCTGGGTTAATCTTAGTGAATCCTTTCAACAACTCCTGCGCCGCCTCCCAGTCGTTGAGGTTTTTTATCCATATCTCAGGCCATATCTCAACATATGGCAATTCGCCAATGCCACCTTGTAGACTTTCGTTTCTAACAATGGAGCTCAGCCCCTGAGATCTTAGTATTGAGTCTAGAAGACGAGCCTCAATGATGTCACTTGCGATGTACAACTTTTTCATTCGTCGAAAAGGCTTTTCTGGCCATTAAGTAAACTGGAATCAAATAGGTGGCATGCCAACTCTTGCTTTTTTTCAGCAAGCCCGTAACGCTTACGCGCCATCGAGAATCTTTGCTTGAGCAAAGTGGCAAACTCACCCTGGCCCGCATGACGACGTTGAAATTGGACATCGTTGTCCTTGCCTGCCCGCATCTCTCTCAATCGAGCCTTGACATGTTCAGCTTTCATTGGGTAGTGCGTATCGAGCCAATCGTAGAATAATGGCTTTACCTCATGGGGCAAGCGAAGTAATAGATACCCTGCAGAAACCGCACCCGAATCTGACGCAGCAGATAGTAAGCATTCAAGCTCTGCATCATTTAAAAAAGGTATCACCGGAGCGAACATAACGCCAACAGGAATACCACATTCATGCAAGCGTTTGATTGTTTTTAGCCTGCGTAATGGGGCCGATGCTCTGGGTTCCAAGCGATGAGCCAGCCGATTATTTAATGTAGTTATTGAAATATAAACTTTGACCAAAGATCGTTCAGCCAAGAGGCTCAGTAAATCAATATCCCTTTCTACAAGAGCATTTTTTGTAACTATATTAAATGGGTGACGTGCCTGTGATAAAACCTCTATCAACGAACGAGTAATTTGATATTTTTTTTCTATGGGCTGATACGGGTCAGTGTTGGTTCCTATAGATATCGGTGAGCATACGTAATTCTTCTTTAAAATTTCACTTTTTAAACATTCCGCCGCATTCACTTTTGCAAAAAGTCTAGATTCAAAATCTAAACCGGGAGATAAGTCGATAAATGAGTGCGTTGGTCTAGCGAAACAATAACTGCACCCATGTTCGCAACCACGATAAGGGTTTATAGCGTGGCTAAAGGAAATATCCGGCGAACTGTTTTTGGATAAGATACTTTTAACCCGCTCCTCTGTGACTTCTGTGTTGAGGCTTGTGAACGATTTGTCGGCAGACCCGTCCCAACCGTCTTCAAAAGGTTCGCGCGTTAATGATTCGAACCGCCCCTGAATACTGGAATTCGATCCTCGACCCTTAATCAAATCACACCATTCATTCAAACATCTGCATCGCAGCACCAAAAAGCTCAGATTTTGGATCCGCAAATGTCTCCATAATACTGAAGTGATTATCCATCGGACACGGCACTTCCAGCCCAATG
>QXZO01000052.1 GCA_009886305.1 Betaproteobacteria bacterium | reverse complement strand
GGCTGCATTAGTACTCATCAAACCAGGACTCGAGACCGACATTATCGGAGCAGTACTCATCATGGTCACACTCTTTTTTCAGTTGCGCCGAAAATCAAATATTCTGCCGACATCCGGCTGATACGCCAATCAACACGATACTTCTCAGGCTATTTACTTTGGGGAAATGTCATTTATAAATTACAATAGTCGGCATGAAATTCACCATACTGGGATCATTAGATGTTTGACTGGATCGCCTCTCCTGAGGCATGGGTTGCACTAGGGACCCTGACAGCCTTAGAAATAGTTTTGGGCATCGATAATATAATTTTCTTATCAATACTCGTTAACCGATTACCAAAAGCCCAACGTAGCTTTGCAAGGCGGCTGGGTCTCTCGTTAGCAATGTTTGCACGGCTAGGTCTACTTTTCTCTCTCGCATGGGTGATGTCTTTGAGGGAACCGATTTTCACCTTTGACGCTATTACAATATCTGGAAGAGACCTCATATTGTTTTTCGGCGGACTGTTCCTTATTATCAAGGCAGCACAAGAGATTTACGAAGCTCTAAACGGAGTTTCCTCCGAACGAACATCAAGCGGAAGGGCTAGTTTATTCTCAATACTTATTCAAATAGCCGTCTTAGATATCGTATTCTCCCTTGATTCAGTAATCACCGCAGTGGGCTTAGTCGATCAACTAAGCATAATGGTCATAGCAATTGTCGTGGCTGTAGGCGTAATGATGTTCGCAGCGGAAGGTATTGGTAATTTTGTTGACAGACACCCAACCATCAAAATATTGGCATTAGCTTTCTTAATCTTGGTAGGTGCTGTATTAGTTTTTGAGTGCTTTCAAATACACATACCCAAAGCTTATATTTATGTGGCGATGGCGTTTTCTCTTACGGTCGAACTAATTAACATCAAAGTTCGATCAAGTAATAAAACGCCCTCACCTTGAGCTCTCATTAGGTATTTAAGAAGTTAAGCGGCAAGCCTGGGCAGTGCCAGTCAAAAGCGTAGAGTCGACCCAAACCAGAGGAGGTAACGAAGACTGTTTTAAGGTCGGGGCCGCCAAAACATACATTGGTCACCATAAGATCAAAGTCAGGAACGGGCACCCTCGCGCGAACCTCTCCCGAGGGGGCGATCGCAGTGACACATCCGGTGCCTAAGGTTGCGACAACGACGTTTCCCTCGGCATCAACAGCGAGGGAATCAAGACGCTCATACCCATAAAATTTATGTAGCAACCGACCAGGCCAGAAAAGACTAGGCCCATTTTTTTTCAGTACACCAGGTGATTCAATATCAAAGGCCCATAATCTGGCAGCATTCGTTTCAGCAACGTATAAAGTTTTCTCGTCTGGCGACAATCCTATACCATTTGGAGTGTCAAATGGATGGATAAGCTCGATGAGCATAGAACCATCAATCTTGGCGTAAAAAATGGAGCCCCTGTCAATTTGCCTACCTCGGCGCTTACCAAGATCCGTAAAATAAAATCCGCCTTGACGATCAAAAACAATATCGTTCGGCCCTTTAAGCGACTCACCATCACATTCCGTATAGACCGACTGAACCTCTCCACTTTCCAGATCTACAGATTGAATTGATCCACCTACATAGTCATCAGGCAATAATTCACCAGGACGATTAAATGCTCCATGCTTTGTCCAAATAAATCCGCCGTTATTACATATGTACATTTTTCCATCAGGCCCTAGCGCTGCCCCATTTGGACCACCACCACAATGGGCAACGATTGTCTGCTTTCCATCAGGTTCAACACGGGTAAGTGTGCCCCGTTCGATTTCTACAAGTAAAACAGACCCGTCTTGCATTGCAACTGGTCCTTCGGGAAACAATAATCCTCTACAAATTTCTCTCACAGTAAGTCCTCTCAAAAGTAAAATGGTATTAGCGTTTTTGCTTATAGCATTAGTACACCCCCATCAACGTGATAGGACTGCCCTGTTATAAAATCAGAATCTTTAGTAGCTAAAAAATATGCCATAGCGGCAACATCTTCCGGCGTCTGCGCTCTCGCCATAGGTACTCCCTGAACCCGTTGATTCCAAGCGGACCCGCGGGGGCTGTTTTCTATGCTCGTCCACTCAGCATCAATTTGAACCCACATATCTGTATCAACCGGCCCGGGGCATATACTGTTTACTGTCACTTTCGGGGATAATTCTGAGGCTCCGGATTGGGTGATCATAATTACGGCTGCCTTACTGGCCGAGTAAGCGCACATGAACTTTCTTCCCGATCTTCCCGCAATCGATGACATATTGATAATCTTACCCACCGGTCTGCCTTCCGATATTGGTTCTTGATTCAGCATTTGTTTCGCGCCTGCCTGTACACAAAAAAATAAGCCTTTTGCGTTTACATTTTGCATGTAGTCCCAGTCTTCCTCTGTGGTATCTAGAAAAGGTTTTACGCGAATAACACCCGCATTGTTGACTAAGACATCGACTCGGCCAAACTGCTTGACTGACTCAGATATCATCATGGAAGCAGCATCAAGCTGCGTAATATCTAGTCCTAAGGACAAAACATCTACCCCTAATTCACGAAGCTCTGCGGCGAGGGAAATCACCGAATGTTCGTCTAAATCAACTAGTACAAGTTGAGCGCCCTCGGTCGCATAGCGCCTCGCAATGTGCGCTCCGATACCCCGCCCAGCACCTGTAATAACAGCGACAACACCTTCTAATCCATGCATAAAATTCCCCCGAATATTTATGTTGACGCATACTCTGGCCTTTCAAGATGCCAACGTGTTCTATCTTGAAAGGCTCGAGCGATCTTTAAAACCTTAAGCTCATCAAATGGTCTTCCGTAAATCATCAGACCTATCGGCAGCCCCTGCACATTAAAACCGCAAGGAATCGTAACCGCACTTAGATTCAGTATGTTTCCGATAGCTGTATTGCGCAAGCAGCTTACATTGGTTTTTGAGTATGCTTCAACGCTAGATTGACAGCTGGCTAGGGTACACGGTGGGATCATGACAGTTGGTACCAGCAATGCATCCGCGCTTTTAAAAAAATCTATAGCCCGACTCCTAATTGATGCGAGACCATTTTGAATATCTAGATAGTCAACTGCCGTTACCTCTCGGCCCTTGATCATTCGATGCGAGACTATTGGATCAAGTTCTTCAAAGTGCTCGTCAACCCAGTATCTATTTGAGTAGTACGCCTCGGCCGCAATCACTAACCCTCTCGGATTTAATTCGAGTGCCGCATTTGCTACGTCGAAAGGCCTGTGCTCGATACTTGCTCCTAGATCCGAAAATATAGCGCTTGTGGATAAAACTGACGCCGCGACTTCTGGGTCGCATTTTTCGAAAAATACACTCTCAGCAAATACCAACCGATGTCCAACTAAAGAAGCGGAAGACTCATCGTTTTGTTCTGCCACCAAAGGACGGAAAACTTGCATTGATGGATCTTCAATATCTTTTTCCGCCATCAATCGATAAACTACTTCAGCATCTGATGCATCTCTAGTCAACGGCCCTACTGAATCTAAAGTCCAGCTCAAAGGAAAAACTCCTCGACGACTAATCTGTCCGACTGTTGTTTTTAAACCAGTCACGCTATTAAAGGAAGCTGGGATTCGAACCGAACCCCCAGTATCACTACCCAATGCCATTGGTACGAGACCTGCACCAACTGCAACCCCTGAACCACTGCTGGAACCGCCTGGTACGTAGTGTTCGTTAGCCCAAGGATTGACTGGTGTGCCGAGCTTATTATTGACACCTACTCCGCCATACGCGAATTGGACGGTATGAGTTTTTCCTACAAGGACAGCCCCAAGAGCTCTAAGACGAGATACGATAAAAGCATCAGCTTTAGGCACATTCTCATCAAGTAACTCCGTACCGGCGCGAGCCGGCACTCCGGATACGTCGTATAAATCTTTAATCGCATAAGGAATTCCATGAAGTGGCCCATGGTCGATACCAGCGTTGAAATCTGAATCTGCTTTTCTCGCTTCCTCCAACGCTCGACTCTCGAGAACTTCCACAAAAGCCCGGTGAGCCGCATCATACTTTCTTATCCGATCTAAATAAAATCGTGTTATGCACTCAGAGCTCAATTCCCTAGTACGAAGCTTCATACCAAGTGAAATGATTGACGAAAATGGATCAAATGAAGTCATAACAGCGAACCCCTCGATAAATAAAAAAATTACCGGAAACACATCATAACTAATACACAAAAAAACATTAAACACTAAGAATAAGTGGTATCACCTCGTTGATAGGGTCCCTCAGTACTCCATCAGCCACTTCGTCGTACTGAGTCGCTTGGTTATTGACGATAATTACCCGAGCGAGCGCAGCTTTAGCCACGTCCACAGCACCAGCAACCGGAAAAACCTGCAGCGTAGTTCCAACGCATAACAATAAGTCACTGTTTTTCACGAGATCAAAAACTCTATTAATTTTTTCCTCGTCAAGAGACTGTCCGAATGAAATCGTATCGCTTTTTAAAATACCGTTACAATCCAAACAACTCGGATCCAACTCCCCATCGCTAACGCGGACAAGCTCGTCTCTCATGCTGGTTTTCTTTTGGCATGACATGCACACTACGCGATGAATCGTGCCATGAATCTCAACAACCTTGTCAGGAGTATTTCCAGCAACTTGATGCAGACCATCAATATTCTGTGTAACTAAACACATAAGTTTGCCAGTCCTCTCGAATGAGGCAATCGCATCGTGTGCGCTATTGGGGATGGCTGTCAAAGCAGGATGACTCAGGCGAGACTGCCAAGCGAGACGCCTGACCTCTGGATCAGACATATAAAACCTAATATCCGACATCTTTTCAGCGAGAGGGTTTTTTGTCCAAACACCTTTAGGGCCACGAAAATCAGGGATTCCCGAGTTAGTAGACACCCCTGCCCCCGTCAAGATGACGATATTAGATGCCTCGTGAATCATTTCCTTAGCATGTTCAACACGTGATTTTGCTGGAACCATCAATACTAACTTATCGCCTTGAAGAGAAAAGGCAAGCTTCTATCAAGCCGATAATCAAGGTCGGAATGATTATCATCAAATTCTTCATAAACGTGCTTAACACCAAAATCGCTCAATCGCTTGGATAATATCCTTGTCCCGTAGTGAATAAAATACTGATCACTGGTCCCACACTCTATCCAAATACCTTTTAGCTTCTGTAAGTTGCTGCCAAAACGCTTTACCAAATTAATGGGGTCATGAGCTAACCAACGTTTCCAACGCATATCAATCAATTCACCTGAGTCCATATCAAAAGGAACTCTAAAGCCAAGTGATACGTTTGGGTCTGGGTCGTATGTCGCGGCCATACAAAGACTCATCAAGCAATGGCCATCAGAAAATGATATTTTTTCTCTCGACCAAACTGACTTTAAGAATCGTTTTATTCGTCCATCATCTAGCCCCTTACAAACAAGTTCACGTCTAGCTTTTTCTTTCTTAGAAACTCCTTTTGATGAATAATCTCCAAGAGAATACTTAGCTAATGAATCAAGTGTGCTCGGCCAATCTCGGCGATAAACAAAATCGAAGTATGCATCACCAGAAAGGTTACCGACAGCGCCCCATATATCTGGGTGCTTCATGCCTTGAAGCATCGCACCATAGCCACCC